>JAKUQR010000006.1 GCA_022450155.1 Gammaproteobacteria bacterium
ATCAACTGATCCACCGTCATGTTGACTCGCGGTTTGAATTCCCCGCGTTCCATGTCGATTTCAGTGGCCTTGATCCACTGCTTGGCGACGGTCTTACTGCTGAAGGATTTACTGAGTGGCGCGTGGCCTTTGCGTCTTACTTGTGCCTCGTGCCGACCGTTTCTAAATCGTATACTTGCCATGATCTGATCTCCATATGTGGATATAGTGTGGATTTCAGATTTATGACGAGAGAATGAATATTCATATCAGTCACTTATGGACATCACGCATTGCCCACATGGGTCACGTCAATGCCCCGACGATGCTTGGGGCGTTGGGGGTTATCGAGATGGGATTGATTGCCTTGGACATTCCACATGGTTCAGGTGGCACACAAAAGGCCATTGAATACCTTGGGAAAAATGTCAAAGCGTGATCAGGCTATCTCAATCTCCATTCGTGTTGTACCGCTTGTCAGCATACACCATGCATTACTGTTGTACCGGTTTGATTCGGTAAAACGTGTGACAAATTGTGACAAGCGGAAAGAGTGAGGCGAATCCATGGAGAATAAATGAAATGAGTTTTAGCGAACTGGCTTGGGATAGGTTTAGAGAATTTCAATTAGAAGTGTGGTTCCGGGAAGAGCAAATATCAGAAACAGAGGCAGAGCAAGGAGTTGACGATCTTAAACAGGGAGGATTTAATATTGAGTATTTCTACGACGACTTGGAACGGGAAATCTACAAAGGACTTATAGATGGACGTTTTAGGCAAGAAGAAATATGGGATTTTCATGACAGTTTAGATAACCAAGCACTAACTTGGTTGGTTAGGTTTATGTTGTTGAGAATGGAAGGACAGTATGAAAGCGTTAGCAGTAATAACGAAAACAGGTATGAAGACTTTCTAGAAAGAGTTCAGTTAATAGCCAAGTGGAAGGACAGAGACACACAAGAAGAAGCCACGCGGGAAAATGTTGTGCCGTTTGCGGCAACGAAGAAGAAGACTACTAAAAAGGAAAAGCGTTAAAACTCACACAGCTCTACTGCTGTTTTACACAGCGTTAAAAGGGCAGGGCAGATCGAAAAGCCATGAAGGACTGACCCCTACCCACCCCCATTTTCATTTTTCGTATTACGTTTTGTTGTGCCCGCTCACCATCGGGGGATTTTGAGTAGTCTAAATGTTGGCGGGGTGAAAATTTTTCGGGGTGAAAAAATTAATGGTAGCAAGCACTGATTGTGGAGTCAGTGTTGAGAGATGCATTACTGTGGTGGGATCGGGTTAGCTTATGGCTCGATGACCCTGAGATAATCGTAAAGGGTCTTTTGCATCTCATGCCACCTACTGCCACACCCGTCTAAACGCGTTGCATGCGATTCCGGCTACCGGGCATACTTACCGAGCGTATCAACAAAGAATCAACAAGGAGGACTCAATGGCTTTATACATGTTACAGGCTAAATACACCCCGGAGGCAATCCGGAATATCGCCGAATCCGGCAGTAACCGAGAAGATGTTGCCCGCGCAGTGGTTGAGCAGTGTGGCGGCAAACTTATTGGCTTCTACGGCATGCTGGGGCAGGACTATCATATTGCAATAATCGTTGAATACGACGACCTGCCGAGCTATCTGGGTACTGTGTTAACAACTGTACTGGGCGGCGCAATAGCGGACTTCAAAACTATTGCTCTGTACAGCTCAGACGATGTGGTAAAGGCGAGCGCGGTATACCAAGCCAATAAGGCGGCTTATTCACCACCGTCGTCGTAGTCTCGTATCAATAATCAGTTCATAAACTGATTCTGACTCTCAATGCTTAACACCCGCTTCGGCGGGTGTTAAGCGATTAGAAACAGCTCTCAGCAGGAACAGACAGAGGAATGTGTAGATGTGATTCATTTCAAGACCAATGCCCTACTGATTCTCTGTCCTAACACCTTCCAAATAGAACGCAACTACTTCCCCATTTTCGTCGTATACGTTTCCGTGCCAAGGGTTACCATCTTTCCATTGCCCGATATATTTTCTTCCAGCATACGACGTAAAGATGCCCTGACCATGAATAGTTCCATTCTTCCATTCACCCACATATTCTGCATTGGAATGGGTCCAAGTTCCTTGACCATGCGGTTTACCGTCGAGCAGTACGCCTGAGTAAGTACCCCCCTTGTAGTCGTGTAGTACTCCTGTGTAGAGGTCATCCATATCGTCAACAATTGCCACCTGTTTGTCGACAGGTGCCGATTGACTTGTTTCTCTCTGTTTAATGCCTCCTTGAGAACTAGAGCTGGATTCAGTAGACGACGAACTTGCTGACGGAAAAATATTTTTGTAGGCAGTCGTAAGCGCACAACCGGTAAACAGAAACAGGCTAATTAAGATAATCGGGAGACTACATAGAAACTTTTTCATGATGACCTCGACATAAAATCATCTATCTCTCTAGGCAAACACTTAATAACGCCTATCCTACTCCCAACACCCCACTAAAACCGTAAACCTCTCTGCAAGACTATTGTTAAGGATCTTTTCCATCTCATGCCGCCTACTGATTTCTGTGGTGTTCTAGGACGAATTACTGTTCCCAGTTCGATCAAAATAGGTGATTCGTTCAAAGAACACTCCATCATCCCTAGTCTTTACTATGGCCATCCCACAAAGTTCTGTACCAGTAAGCTCCCACCATTCCCAATCCGTCAAGATCCCATCTTTATCTTGACGCACCCTGTCTGACAAATCCCATTCATTGGTCGCACCAAGTAATCGAGTTCGTTTGTCCCAACGGATCATATATTCTGCCAATGACTCCCGATTCACTGGTGCTAACTCGGCAGGATCATCAAACATGAAGTCATACGAAGTTGCTGAAACCAGCTTATCAGCGTCAAGCTCGTACCATCCTTCGATATACCTTGCTCTTAATTCGAATCTCGTAGTCATTAATTTTGTATTCGTTCTATTCCCAATATGACACTAAAACTGTAAATCGCTCTGCCTTCTCAGCAACATCTGGAAGCACAAGCCTCTCTGTTGACGCTACTTTGAAAATGAAACATTGTTGGAAGACAGGAAGCCCTCAATGGGATAAGACTTAACCGCAAAGTTGACATTCTGCGCTATTCGGCTCGACTGATCCGCTGTACTTTCAAAAACTCGTTGATCGAAAATTTCAGTAGATAGAGAGTTGTATCAAAGTCATCATTGAGGCTGCTTCCTCTATATCTTTTCGTATTGGCTTTCCATTTTCATAACCGACTTTAGCAAAAAAACCGTCAATTCTACTGTGTGAACAAAGGGCTTCTAGTTGATCGGCAATCATCTTATTGTTCTCATACTCAACGGTAACTAGTGCATCAGTTAGTCTACCTTTATACAAAATTTTTATTTTAGACGGTTGAAGAAGATTCCTCCACCAGATACTTCGTCTATCGGTTACACAACTTAGTTTTCCCTCTGGTTCTTCAAAATAACTTACTGGAACTGCATAATTCTTACCGGTTTTTATTCCTATAAAATTCAATACAACAAGGTTCTGACTGATCAGGAAATGTAGAGGCGATTTTGCAATCGCTATGGTAATTGGGTTTATTGTTCTCCAAAACATATTGAAAATAGTTACAACTAGCTTATTGGCTTAGCTTAATTTCAGACGTTTCATCCCGCTATCTTAAACCCAAATAACAGCCAGGACACCGCGATCTGTCTAAGTTTATAGTCGGGCGCGGATTCTGAAATAGCCAATCAGCAGTAAAACGGTATAACAAAGACCGCCTAGTAGGTAAATGCCTAGGCAGATTGCTGCAGGGGTGTCATTGTCCTTCTGGAACATTGGGGGTCTCCTACTGGGGTGTAAAAACAATTGTGTCGCAATCCTATAAGTGAGGCCCGCTGCATGGCGAATTGGATCTATCCTGATCGCTCCGTTTTGGATTTAATCTAAGTAGAATGAACTCAGCAGTGAGTTGACTCAGGCAACCGTATGGAAAATCGAAAAACTCTGGTGAGCGACGATTTCATCGTTCCTTCCGAACTGGCGACAGCTCAGTTCAGATTACGGATGTTGACCATTAACGATTTGATCAAAGATTATGATGCTGTGATGTCTAGCGTTGACCATCTTCGAAATACCTACAGCCTCATCTCTGGTTCTAACTGGCCCATGGGACTTACACTTGAGGAAGATCTCATTGACCTTGGTTGGCACCAGAGGGAGTTTATGCTTCGTTATTCTTTTGCTTACACGGTAATGACACTGGATGAAACACGATGCCTTGGTTGTGTCTACCTGGATCCTAGCCGGAAAAGCAGCTTTGATGTGGTGATTTCAATGTGGGTGAGAGCATCGGAGCTGGGCAACGGTTTGGATTCGGATCTCTACGGTACTGTCAAAAAGTGGATCAGCGAAGTTTGGCCCTTCGCTAAGTCCGCCTATCCCGGCAGGGAAATCACAATCGAGGAATGGAAAAACATTCCAAATGACCTTTGATAAATCAAAAACCAGGTAAATGATGGCTGTAATCGGTCGAGAGTGAAGCCGACCGGACTAACAAAGCCCCGCTTCTGCGGGGCGTTTCTTATTTGCCCGCTGCAGGCTTACATTTCCCAGATAACAGTGCCGCCTTTGATATCGGGCGGACTGGTCATGAATTCAGCCATCTGTGCAAAAATGCCCTGGATTGCCGGCTGTGCTGCCGTTGCGGATGCCTCGCTGTCATAGCGTGCGACGATCATTCCCTGTCCTTCGCTAATTTCGCACGTGTGGACAGTTTCAAGGCCCGCTACGGCTTTCAGATCATCTCGCAACGTCTCGTTGGCCTTCGCGAGAAATTCATCAAGCCGGCTGGGGTCAAACCCATAGGTGGTTACTCTGAAGTACATTCGTCTTCTCCTTTGGAAATTGGTGAACCAGACACTACCAGATTTGGAATAGTAGAAAAAGTAGACGGCTGACACTAACACCTGACGTCGTGATCTCCGGACTAAAATCGGTGTAAAACCGAAACTGTCGCTAAAAAAATAGAATGTTGGTCAGCCCATAGCTGGATGAGATATACAAATTCCGGAACAGTTTCACCCCATATATGATCAATGGCTGGGGCCACATATTGTTCAATTATGTGGTGCAATTAATGAGGTTGTAAGAACCATCACTGAACAGTTGTCCAAGTATATTATGGGATCTATAGGCCCGATAGAGGTTGATTTAAATTAACTTAATGGAGGAGGGTTGATAATGAAGAAGATGCTGATTGTATTGTTTGGAGTGTTGGCCTTTCAGAGCTATGTCTTTGCCGAAACGTGAGAAGACCGGGCCGCAAATAAAGCTGCTTGGAGTGCCGAAAACCCAGATGATCCTGCCTGCTGGAATCGGCCTGTCGGATGGAATACTGACAATCCTTGGATTGTGGGGAAGGGTGATCACGAGGCCTATTACGGACTTGCCAACTGTTGTAGGGCCTGCGCCGAAAATGACACCTGTTACAAAGATGGTTGGCAGGATAAGGCTGCAGCGTTAGCGACATGTGAGTTGTGGGGTATTGATCAATTTAGACATGTTTGTGTGTTAGAAACAGACTGCGATGATTACGAACCTGGCCCGCCATGGTGGAAAGCTACAACGGCTTTATAATCGATTTTAAAGGGATTTGCGCCGACTGGTCAGCCGCGAAAATTATATGCCCCGCTTTCCCAGATGTAGATTATTGCCGCCCTCACTGGGAGCAGATAGAGCAGTTACCTCAACATTCTTCCAGGAAGGTAATTTCTGGTGGTGAGGTTATCACGCCGCTGTCTTGAATTGCCTGTCTATCCGGCGAGGTAAAAAACTCAACAAACACGTCTTTCGACGGTGCAGTGCCAATGACATAGCTGGTGTTCGGGTCATCTGGCTTGCGATAGGCTCTCGCATTGATGCCAGCAGCAACTCGTTGATCTTCAAGTCCATCGAACTTCGATTTCCATTGATCAAAATCTGAAACCTGGGCTGATATCACCACGGTGATACTCATAGGATGCTCCTTCTATAGATGATGCGATAGTTATACATTGATATATAAATTAAGCCCCGACTGGCGGGGCTTATGACGAGGTTGGTGTATTAAATTAACACATCACCAGCTATCCATTCATGGAATGAATGACAGATCCCCCACCGATGAGTACTTTCCCATATTGCATTAAGGTGCCCGCAAAAGCTTCAAGACTTTCCCATTGCATGGCTTGTGCCATGTGCTGTTCAATGCCATCCGCTTCGACATAGACCTCGTTGATGCAATACAAAATATTACCGGTTGTACCTTTACTTGGATCCAACAGGTCGTTGGCTTCTTCACCCTTGGCCACGTGATAGTCGACAAGATGGATTCCGTTGCCAGCCTCCAGCGAGTGGGTTTCTTTCATCCAGGCCGCATGCGTCGCAATGATCTCTTCGACTGGGCCGGTATTTTCAGCGGGTACAAGCAGTGCGAAATTGAAGGTCACCTGTCCGTTTTTCGAAGCCATGTCTATCTCCTTAGGTTTTATTGTGTGGGGAAAAAATCTAATGTTCCCAAAGATCCAATAATGCATACTTCAGTGATCAGCATAGCAGAAGTTCAAGGTATGTGAATAAATTTGGTATCCGGAAGTGACAAAAGTAAACTGAGATCTAGATAAAATAGGTTAAACAATCTTTTGGTTGGTAATACAATTGCAGGCATGAACGCAAATCTAGAAAAACAACTGACCTATGAAGAGGAACGGCAGATTGCGCAGAAGAACAACACTTATTTGCCGAAAAGGAAACTCAATCGATGGATGATCATGGGCGTGCTCCTGATGGAGTTCAGCGCAGCTGCAGGACTCCTATACCTGGCGTATAGAATCTATACTGCTTCTTGACCATTGCTGACTATAAATCGAAGGAACAACCAATTGGGTAATGGTCTCAGTACAACCTAAACAGAGAACCTCGGTTGTCTATGGGTTAGACTTCTAGACGGAAAGCGGAATTTGCATTTGATACAGCGCTATCTCACCGATAGCGGCCAGCTTGAGGGAGAACTAATGGCTAAATTCATGAACGTTGTTCGGTATGTTGTAAAAGCCGATTGCCACGACGAATTTATTGAGCTCCACTCTAGCTCTGTAAAAAAGGGAGATGGCTTATATGGACGATTAGATGGAATGCTCAGTCAATTCCTGATCAAGACCGGCGAATACAGCTATTGTTTTGTGGCTATTTGGGAGTCAGAGAGTGCTTTGGCTGAAGCACGACCTTTGATGATAGAGAGCCTGAACTCAATGCGTCATGCGCTGGAGGAGATCACATCGGAGTTGGGTGTTACTGATGCGGTTTCCGGTTCGGTCGTTTTCGAGCAATAGTTATTGAGGAGGCACTATGGGCACTTTCTTAAGTTTCGTGTTTGCGCTAGCCTGCTGGGCTTCGATCCTGATCGCAATGGCGTATATATTTCCCAGTACTTAGAATCGTCTTTGTAGACTGTTGTAAACAAAACCGCGGTAGAACTTTTGTGTTCTACCGCGGCACAATGACAACTGTCTAGCCTAGAGTATCCGTAGCGGCTGAATGACCGCAAACAAATAATTTTTATCAGGCAGGTCAACTGTTTTTATCAGCTGCTATATTGAGTAGTGTGATCTCTGCTGCACCAGGTTCTGGGATACATGGCGCAGGTTTGCGGACGACGGTGTCTCAGCGGTTCAGAGTTTTTTTCAAGAGGGGTTTGAGGCTAAATTTCTTGTGTGCAGGGCGGAATCCGATCGCAGACAACGTTTAAGAATCATTGCTTTCGCTCAGCTGCTGATGGTACTGCGGTCAGGCGCTGCATCTCGGATGTCTGCAGAAGAGTAGGATCTTTGAGGTACTCCAGCAGCATATCTGTGCGGTCGAATCCCCAAAACAGCACATCATTGATGACAAAGGTCGGAATTCCATAAACACCCGTCGCCACTGCTCGTTCTGTGTTGTCGCGGAGTGTTTGCTTGATGGTATCTGAGGAGACGAGGTTTTCTGCGTTGCTGACACCGAGGCTTGAAGCCAGAATCTGAAATCCGTGATCCGTATGTATGTCGTTACCCTTGCCCCAGATGTGGTCGAAGATCACGGCGATTGCGTTGTGGTCGGCATTCAGTGCGATCGCCAATCGCAGAACCTTGAGTGGATTAAATGGATGGGCTGGTGGCGTTTTAAAGGGAATATCATTCTGCTGGGCACACCAGTGACAATAACGGTACATCTCGATCCGCTTGGCAGGAATTTCTGCAGGGCCTTTCTGGCCCCAATGGTTCAGCAGTCCGGCAAACAGAACAGGTACCAGTCGGATTTCCAGAGAATCGGGCAGCCTACCGAAGTGCTTAAATTGCAGATAAGAAAATGGCGAGATGAAGTCGAAATACCACTCAGCCGAATGAGTCATAACCAGCCCCGGGGTTTTGAGCTACCGAACACAATTCTATATTCTTTGCTGGATAGTTTCAGTCTGGAATGTTGATGTGGCTATTGTGAGGTTCGTTTAAAGTGAACAGTGCCGATTTCTATATTTCCGGCTGGATCCGATTAGGCCGACAATGCCAGCACAGTCCATAAATACTTTCGATCAGATCATCCGGCACAACGCGCAGATGATTCCGGACAGAGTAGCATCCCAATTTGACGGGAGTGTCGTCACTTACGGTGCGCTGGACCGACGGTCGAATAGAATTGTCAATGCTTTGAGTGAACTCGGTCTTGCGAAAGGTGACAGAATCGCTTTCCTTTCTCGCAACAGTCACATCTATATCGAGGGTATCCTGGCGGCAGCCACAGGCGGTTTTGTGCTGACCACGTTGAATTTCCTGCTTAAACCTGATGAGCTGTCCTACATACTGCGGCACTCCGGCGCCCGGGTAATATTCTTTCAACCGGAGTTTGCAGAAGCTGTTGGCGCAATTCGGTCGAATTGTCCTGAGCTCAAGTACTTTATTTCTCTGGGTGACCCGGTCAATTTTGCTTGGGACTACAGCGCGTTTCTTGCAGCCGCATCCGACAAGGGGCCGCCGGTGGTGGTTTACGAAGACGATCTGCTGTTATTGGTGTACACGAGCGGCACCACGGGGCAGCCAAAAGGTGTGATGCTGAACCATCGAAACGTCTGTACGAACGTGATCGATTCGGCCCGTGGTGTCGAGCTCTCCGATGATACGGTAAACCTTAACGTCTGTCCGTTGTACCACGTTGCTGCTACCGTTTTTCAGACACTCACGACCTATTACCTCGGCGGTACCAGCGTTACTCTGGATCGATTCGATCCGGTGACGGTGTTGGAAACCATTGAGCGAGAAAAGATTACCTATCTGTTTCTGGTGCCGACCATGTTGTTTCGGATGTTGGAAGTACCCGACGCTGATCGGTACGATCTCTCCAGCCTGCGGCGAGTCGGTTACGGCGCAGCACCTATGCCACTGGACCGATTAAAGAGAGCCATTGCACTTTTTGGACCGACTCTATTTCAGGGATACGGTCTGACAGAAAGTACAGCCAACATCGTCATACTGGGACCCGAAATCCATGATCTCAGAGCACCTGCACGAGATCTGGAACGCCTTAAATCCTGCGGACGTGCTCATTCGGGCCATGAACTTTCAATCATGGATGACAACGGTGTTGAAGTGCCGTACAGGGAAATCGGTGAGATTTGTGTTCGAAGTGATAGCGTGATGGCCGGTTACTGGAGGGATCCGGAGAACACCGCCAAGGCAATTCGTGACGGTTGGTTACGTACAGGGGACATGGCTTATATGGACGAGGAACGATATATCTTTATCGTTGGTCGAAGGAACGACATGATCAAACGTGGTGGTGAAAAAATCTACCCGCAGGAGATCGAGGATATCCTTTTCGATCATCCAGCGGTGCTCGAAGCCGCCGTCTGCGGTGTCGCTGATGCACATTGGGGCGAAAGCCCTAGGGCCTACATCGTCGTACGCCCGGGTTATCAGGTATCCGATCACGATCTATTGGCCCACTGCGCCGATCGACTGCCGAGATTCAAGTGCCCTCAAGGCGTTGTGTTTCTACCCGAGTTGCCCAAGACTTCATCGGGCAAGATCACGCGTACAGGGCTTGAACAGTTGAAAATCAGTTGCAGTAACTGAACGATGGTCAGTCGGCAACAGAATCTGCCGTAGCGCATGACACTTTTTCAGAGTACGGCCATCGGTTCGCTTACGCTTCGCAATCGGATCGTGATGCCGCCCATGGCAACGTTGTACGGCGCGCCTGACGGGAGTGTGTCATCCCAACTCTACGAATACTACAGTCGGCGAGCCCGGGGGGGAGTTGGTCTCATTATCGTCGAGAACACAGCTGTGACTCCGAGATCGGTGAATTATCCAAACACGCTTGAGATTCATCACGCGGGGTATGAGGAAGGTCTTACGCGGTTGGCGTCGGGTATAAAAAGCACTGGTGCAGGGGCTGGAATACAGTTGTTTCATCCGGGTCGACAGATGCATCCGAAATATACGGGGAATTCGTTGGTGGCTCCATCCGCGATTCCTTGCCCGGTGATGAAAGCTGCACCTTCAGTACTGAGCGGTGCAGAAATTCGTCAGCTGGTTGCTGACTTTGTAGAAGGCGCAGTTCGGGCCAAGCAGGTCGGTTTCGATGCGGTCGAGATTCACGCCGCTCATGGCTATCTCGGGGCACAGTTTCTGTCACCACTGTCCAATAACCGGACAGATGCCTACGGCGGTAGCAGCGAACGTCGGGCCCGGTTTGTTCTCGAAATCGGTAGGGGCATTCGTGAAGCGGTCGGTGATGATTTCCCGGTTCTGTTGCGTTTTTCGGCTGACGAAAAACTCAAAGGTGGTCTGACCTTAGATGCGGCACGCTGCCTGGTGCCCTTGTTTGAGAAGGCGGGATTTTCTGCGTTGCACGTGTCTGCTGGGTGTTATTCGAGTATGGAATGGATCGTACAGCCTTACCTGCAGGAGCGTGCGTGCCTTGGCGATCTGGCTAAGGCGATTCGTCAGGAGACTGATCTTCCTGTGATTGCGGTAGGCCGTATAGTCGATCTGGATGCAGCCGAACGCCTCCTCAGAGACGGATCTGCAGATCTGGTATCAATGGGACGGGCCTTGATTGCCGATCCCGACCTTCCGCGTAAAGCAACGGAGAAGAGCGCCTCGGCAATACGACCGTGTCTGGGTTGCAACGTCTGCATCCAGTTTGTTGGCGTTAAACAGACACGCTGTGCTGTCAATCCGGAAATGGGTCAAGAAACGGCCTATATGAAGGAAGTGAAACCGGGCCATATCGTCGTGATCGGCGGTGGACCTGCGGGCCTGGAAGCGGCACTGGCAGCTGCTGATCGCGGTCGGCAGGTGACATTGCTTGAACGCGAAAGTGCTCTGGGGGGGCAACTCAAGCTGGCAGCCGGTTTTGCGTCCAAGCCGCAGTTTCAACGGTTGTTGGACTATTATGTAGAAGAAGTCGACCGTGCGGATATCCAGATTGTTTTGGACACGGTGGTGAATCTGGATCTGATCCGGTCGCTCCAGCCTGACTATCTGATTGTTGCGACCGGGAGCGTGCCAAGGTCACTGATGTTGGACGACAGTACACCGCACGAACATGTGGTTCAGGCGATCGAAGTTCTTACCACACGCGAGTCGCTGACCGGTGACGTGGTGGTTGTGGGTGGTGGGCTTGTAGGGCTGGATGTTGCCGAGGTTCTGTCAACGACCGCTGATCGGGTGACCATCGTCGAGAAGAGGTCACGGGCCGGTAGTGTATTGGAATGGAATCTACGTAAAATGCGTCTGGCGTCGCTCAGGCACTACGGCGTGAACATGATGTTGCAGTCACAGCTGATACGGTGCGAGAGATCGGCTGTTATGGTTTGTAACCCGTCGGGAGACGAGGAACGAATACAGGCTGACGTCTTGGTTCTTGCCCTGGGATCAGTGCCCGATAACCCACTCCCTCAATTGGCAGAGGCTTTGTCCTACCCACAAACATTTATCGGTGACTGTCGAAACCCGGCTGGACTCACCGAGGCACTGAGTCAGGGCCGGTCGGCCGGGCGGATGAACATCAGCCACAACGCTTAACCTGATTTCGGAACGACTCGAATACTGACCAGATTGCCTTATCAGCTGGTCATCAAGGCCCGCGGGACCAGGCGCTCGTTGTCCCGAAATTGACGACCGGTTTTCGACATCGGCGCCCCGTCCAGTTTCACCACGTCTGCGGTGAAATCGAAACTACCTCTCATAAAGGCAGAGCCAACGCCATACGCGTCGGTAGGTACTTGTTCCGATTCAAATGATGCAATCTTTTCGACGTCAAAACCGCCAGAAACCACGATCCGTACACGTCTGAACCCGGCATCGTCCAATGCCTGACGTACGTTGCGAACCAACGCTGGGTTTACGCCGGCCTTATCGGTAAGGCTGTCTGCACTTTTGAGTGACACATCTACCATCGATTCAGAGGTATCGAGTCGGACACCCCAGAGGCGATCCCCCATCGCATGAGCCACTTCCAGTGAGGTTTTGACGCAATCGTTGTCAAAATCAACCAGTGCCACCAGTGATGTGTCCGGAAAGGTCTCCGCGAACGAGCGTGTTGCCTCGACCGTGCTCCCGTCGCAAGCGGCGATCAGGCAATGCGGTATGGTGCCCGCACCCTTCATTCCCCACCACTCGCCCTGTGCATCTGTGGAGACGGAGGCCGCACCACCGATCGAGGCCGCATAGCCATCTCCGCCTTGTACAGCCCAGTGGTCGAAACGCGCCGGAAAAAAGAAAACCGGCTTGGTGTTGGCGGCGTGGGCAACCCGTGCGACGTTGGTTGAAATTCGCGTCCGCCGTGCAAGTACCCCCAGATAAAGAGTTTCCAAGTGTATAAATTCCGAAAGAGGTCCCTCAATCAGCAGTACGGTCTCCCACGGCGCAATCGTGTCACCGTCACGTAGAGAGCTGACGCTGATCTGGCCGAGTTCGCGGACCCATTCCTCATCCAGCGCAAATTCGATTCGATTTCGCTCCTCCAGGGCTTCCTGAAGCTGCTCTGGATCAGCGCGATAGAGCGAACGGATCCGTCTTTTCTGCTCGATGTACCGATCGAATAGTTCAAATGCGTGGGTGGAATCCCGGTAATGGCCAATCCCAAGCATCAGTATTGCCAGTGCTTCCTCGATTCCGCACACCACCGCCTCACCTTTCTGAAACACCTGTACAGCTGCTGTATTACTGCGATGATTGGCCTCAAGTGTTCGTTTGGCACGCCAGAAGTAAACATCGCTTCGATAACCCCTGCGGACCTCGTGAACCGGGATGTCAAAAACCTCCGTAGGAATCGTGATTGGCAGGGCTGTAGGGGTCATGATCGGTAAACTCGGGAACGGCGTTACTGCGCAAACCGGTTGCTATCGTGGTCAGCTGGCCTGATCGACGAACGTAACAACAGAAAGGCTTATCATATGGCGTATCATAGCGTTCATCCACATTCGGTTCATTGGTATCCTGAATGTGTTTGTGCCGGCAGGAGGTTCTACACCATGACGGTGGCATCGCTGTTTGTGATTCAAGAGAGATCGACATGTCTTTTTCATTGAATAGGTTTGTGCGATGTGCGCGCTCTGCGGCGGCTGGCACACGGCCTATGGCGGCTGTTAAAGCGCTTATATCGCAGACATTCGCAGATCCTCAGGGCATCGCCAAGGCGGTCGGTTCCTTTATTTCGGCGGATGAATGTCTGTACGAGGACGACGAGGTCTCGGTTTACTGGGTGCGTTTCGCACCACACGAGCTGGTGCCTCCCCACAATCATCGGATGCACGCATTTCTGGGTGTCTATGAAGGCATCGAGGTTAATCTGCTTTACCGGCAGGCAGAATCAGGCCAGTTGGAACTGGTTAAGCGCCGGGTTCTGAATCCTGGAGACACGATGGTGCTAGGCGGTGATGGCATACACGCAGTTCATACCGAGGGTGCGATGCCAAGTCTTGGGTTACATATTTACCTGGGGCGACTGAGCACGGTTTCGCGTGAGCTTTTTGACACGGAAACAGGCCGGTCCATGCCGTTTACCGATGAAAATTATCAGATGCTCCTGCGACCCTTAGGTGTGACCGCGGCGGGTTCAGGGTCAGCTGACACGATGCTGGGCAAGCCAGAGGAATACCGGGGAACATGATAGACCGAACGGTGACAGGGTTGTCGCTACAAACTGTGGAGACCGTTGAGGCGGGTGTTCGAACGGTCTGGAATGATGGCCGGGAGTCGTTTTTCCACTCGATCTGGCTTCGAGACAACTGTTACTGTGGTCAATGTGGTGACGCAACCATCGGTTGCCGTAAAACACGGTTGTCTGAAATTCCGTTAACCATATCAGTGGATACGGTTTGTATCGATGATACCGGCAGTCTGAGCATCGAGCAGATCCCGATGCGTCGGCCAGCCCAGGTCGACGAAATTGCCCGTGCCGCCATCTTCCTGTTGTCTGATGATTCTTCTTACGTGACCGGTGCCACGCTGGATGTTTGTGGCGGCAGGCTAAGCCCCTGGCAGACCGCGATCGGCCCAAAGAGCATTCCATGCCAGTAACAAATTCGAAGATTAATGTTCGACCGATGTCTGTACACATCGGTGCGGAGATCGAAGATGTTGATCTTACTCAGCCGCTCTTAGCGGGAACAGTCAGCGAGATCCGCCAGGCACTTCTGAAATGGAAAGTCGTGTTTTTCCGAGACCAGCATCTCGATCATTTCCAGCAGGTTCAGTTTGCGCGCCATTTTGGCGCTTTAACACCGGGGCACGTCGTTTTCGGCCATGACGAGACCTATCCTGAAATCTACTCGGTGAGCAAATTCAGAACGGCAACCCAGAATGCGGCTCCACCCACGACCCGACCGTGGTCTGGTTGGCACACCGACGTTACTGCTGCACTCAACCCACCCGCAGCGTCTATTCTTCGCGGTGATGTCGTGCCGCCCTATGGCGGCGATACTCAGTGGACCAATCTAGTCACAGCCTACGAAAATTTGTCACCAACTTTCCGGGAGATGCTTGATAAGTTACGCGGGGTTCACCGATTCGAAGCGAAAGCTACTGCGGACGGGGAAAGTGTTAAGGAATTTGAGACGCGTGTTAAAAGGCGACTGATGGTCAGCGAACACCCGCTGGTCACTGTTCATCCGGAAACCGGCGAGCGGGTGCTGTACTGTAGCCCGAGTTATATTAAATCCATTACCGGCTTGACTCCCCGTGAAAGCCAGCAAATCATGGAACTGCTCTGGGAGCACGCGGTGCGCCCTGAGTTCACAGTGCGCTTCAGGTGGGAAAAAGGCAGCATTGCTTTCTGGGACAACCGTGCAACGGCTCATCTGGCACCCAGCGACATTTACCAGACTGATTTTGACCGACAGTTCTATCGAGTCACGCTACTGGGAGAGGTGCCTACGGCAGTAGATGGATCGACGTCCCGAGCAATTGAGGGGGAGCCGATTGAAGCCGTGTTGTCGTGACAAGCCATGAACTGATGTTGATGCACTCTTAATGCAACAGAAACAGCGGGCGTTATTTCAGTTGGCCCGGGCTGTGCCGACCACAACCTGGAGCGCGGTGGATCCGATGACCCTGCGTCCCGGGTTCAAGAGTGTGTTTTTCCTGTTGGTCGGGTTATGGATCTTCGGCATGGGTCACGCCTCGCTCATTGTGTCAGGACTGGGTGTCAGCCCGTGGACAACCCTCGCGCAAGGTGTCTCTGCACAGACCGGGTGGTCTATCGGAGCCTGCGTATTGGTTGTGGGTATTCTGGTTCTGACGACCTGGATTCCGCTACGAGAGCGACCGGGGATGGGCACGATTGCGAACATCATCGTGGTCGCGATTGCGATCGACGTAACTATACCGATGCTACCACAGCCAACCGGCTTCGCTATGGCAATGGCGCAGAGTTTGCTCGGTATTTTTCTACTGGCTTTTGGCAGTGCTTTGTACCTCACAGCCAACCTTGGCCCCGGCCCTCGCGATGGACTGATGACCGGGATCCAGAAGCGCACAAATTATCCGATCGGTTGGGTTCGAACCGGACTTGAGATCACGGTGCTGATCGTTGGCTGGCAACTCGGTGGCGTGGTCGGTATCGGTACACTGATGATGGCCTTTGGGGTCGGGCCTCTGGTTGCCGTTTGCCTGTCAGTGGTTGACCGCTTTGGTGGTGTTGCCGGTGGGAGATCAGAAACCAACCGATGACCACTTAAGCCTGCGTCGGTATGGAATCTGCCATCGGTGCCTGTGTGGCAAATCCTGAAATCGGATCTGGACCATACGTAATCGACGTCAGGACTTGTGTTCTGTGATGACACGGTTCGCGATACGCAGGCGCTTGGACAACTCACTGGCGATTCCCATGCTCAGCCGGTGATCGAGTTCTGGATATTCCTTGCGCAATCTTGACAGTGCCTCGTCTCGAAGGTGCATCGCTGTCACGGTGGTATTCGCGACTACGTTTGCAGCTCTGGGTTTTCGATCAATAATCGCCATTTCGCCAAAGATGGTGCCAGCGCACAGGCTGAGGAGTTTTTTTTCGCCGCCTTGTCCTGGTAAATCGATCACCACATCGACTCGCCCACGGATCAGGATACAGAGTCGATCACCTGCTTCACCCTGGTGCAGAATGACTTCGCCCTGATCGTGTTCGTGTTGTTCGAGATAGGCGGCAAGCACTGCGATCTCCTGGCTGGAGTAGTCTTGAAGCAGGTCTGTCTCATTCAGTGAGAGAACATGTTGTTCACGGTTAATACCGAACGCCTTGTCCAGGAGCCAGTCTTCTGCGCGAGCCAGCGCATCATCGATAGTTTTAAATACATAGGATTGATCCGGATGGGGAGTACGGTTAGATACGGAAAGTGCAGTCGATAACACCTCGTTGTCGCGTATCAGATCCAGCGAACTGAGCAACAGTTTTTTGTCCTTGGCCAGACATCGGTCACGTATGCGCAGAAGAATCTGCGCCCCTGTACTGTCTACATCCGCGACATGGCCCAGGTCGACAATGACCGTATCAATGTTTTCCGAAAGGGAGTCTTCGATGGTGTTGGCGACTTTATCGGCGGTGCCAAAAAATAGCGAACCCTCGAGTTCGTATACCTGGATCTTGTCGCCATTTTGCTCAAGATAGATGATATCCTTGTCGGGCCGGTAGACGTTGGAGCGAATTCTTGACGCGTTGTATTCCCGGCGTACGATGTCCTTGCTCATCCGGACCACGAAAAAAATAATCGAGATAAGTACGCCAATCGAGATGGCAACGAGTATGTCGATAAATACGAATACGCAGGCGACGAGCACCACCACGACGAGATCGGAAACCACCTGTCCCCGGTCTTGCCGTTCACGAAGTTTCGGTAGCAGGGTAAGACTCCAGCGGTTTACACCCTGAAGTGCCACGATCACCAGGATGCCAGCCAACACAACCCGCGGTACGGGTGACAGAACTGGCCCCAGAAAAAGAACAACAGCCAAGGCCACAAGACCGGCAAACAGCCGCGCGTAGAGGGTAGAGCCGCCGAACTGGAACATTTCTGTTGTCGCAGTCTGGTCGCCAGCAACGGCAAGACCGCCGAACAGAGATGAGGTGATGTTCCCGAAACCCTGACTGATCAGTTCCCAATTTGAATCTGAGCGCTCCCGAAGCAGGTTATCCGCCGTCACCGATACCACCAGTGATTTGAGCGAAGCCATGGTGGCGAGTCCCAGTGCCATCGGCGTAACTTCAATCAACACTTTGCCGAGGGTGCTCGACGAAAGCAGTTCCCAGAAATCCGGAGCATATACAGGCATTGGCACAGTGAGCGGAATCGTTCCGAGTGTTTCGCCGAGGTGTTCGCCCTGACCGATCAGAACGAACAGATAGTACATGGCCGCACCTGCAACCATGCCGAGCAAAGGCGCAGGGATTCGGATTCTGAGTTTCGGGGCGAAGGCTACTGTGAGAATCGTTACGCTGCCAGTCACGAATGTCAGAAACTTGATGTGTTCGAATGCCCAGATGGGTGTATCGAAGTCCAGTCCCAGCATCGGTCGGATCTGGCTGATTAGAAGGAGTATGGCCATACCATTGAACAAACCAGCGGATACCGGATAGGGAATGTACTTCGCCAGAACCCCAACTTTGAACAACCCGAACAGCGTCTGAAAGAATCCACACAATAAAACAATAAAAAACAACAGCGTTAATATGGTGTCGAGGTGCGCACCTGGATGGGATGCGGCAAGATTCGCAGAGAACGCAACCATCATCAGAGACAGCATGGGATCTGGCATGTTCACCTGGTTGCGAACACTGCCAGGTAGCTTGGTGAATACGTTGGCGCAGAACACTGCTATCACTCCAGCAATGACACCCTGTGGGATGTATTCCAGGCCAAAGGGTGCGAATACCATGGCGCCGTACACCACGGCCTCGGGGATGGCGAATGCCATGGCCATAGCACCACCAGTTAGGTCACCTGGAAACTGGGGGCGAGTAAAACTAGACATCACGTGTATTGTCTGCGTGTGAAAAGTAAAACAGTTTGCCGCGTGATCCTACGACAATAATGATACGCCGGGCGTGGGTGGGCGAATGGCCGGCTATCGCTATACAGAATCTGGTAGATCTGAGTACGCATCTTAACCAACACCGTGCATTAATTATTGTTAGCTGGGGGTGATGCGTGTTGTTGCTGGCTGAATGGTTGCAGCCGGATTAAATCAGACAACAATGGGTTCCAGTGTCTGGAGAAGTTCGTCCCGCTTTTCTTGGTCTTTGTAACCCTGGGCACTTACAAATCGTTCCACAGTCATGTCCATGGTGGTAATCGCCTGTTTCAGGGTATCCGACGCCTTTTCCGTTTGTTCAGCTTTGGCCAGCGCAGCGGCAAGGTAAAACAGGCTGTTTCGGGTCGGTACTTTGACTTTACGTAAACTTTCAATCGCGTTTCCGTAGTTTCCCAGCCAGTAGTAGCTCATGCCTTCGTCCTCGAACAGCACATCCGGGCAGAATGGGTCTACTCGCATCGCCCGGTGGATCTCGTCCAGTGCCTGCTGTGGTTCTCCCAGATAAATCAGTAACGATGCGTAGCGAGACCGGATGTAAGCATCACTGGGACAGAGTTCGACGGCGCGTTCGTGATGATACGTCGCAAGGTCGAAATCTCCTGTTTTTAGTTTGATAGCACCCATGATTCGATGTGCTTCCGGGTCGTTGGAGTCGATCTCAAGTGCTCGGGTCACGCTGGCCGTACAGTCGTCAAACCAGCTGTCGTCAAAATCCTGCGGATACCATTCAGCTGTGTTTGCCATCGAACAGGCTCGCCAGGCATGAGCACGGGCGTAGTTGGGGTCAATCTCGATGGCTTTGTTAAAAAGCTCATACGCTTTACGGGCATTTTCTCCGGCGGTCATGCTGCGTCGGTGGTATTCCAATCCCTGTAGGACAACATCATAAGCCGCCAGATTCTCGGGTCGGTTACTGCTGAGTTCCTGAAGTGCATCTGCTTCTACCCGGCCAACAATTGTGGATACAATGGTTTCGACCAATTCGTCCTGAATGTCGAAGATCTCATCCATGGTGGTGTCGAAGTTGTTTGACCATACTGTGTTTTCTCGATCGGCTGCGATCAGGCTCGTACTGATCCGAATTTTGGGCCCCAGTTTTCTGACACTGCCTTCCAGTATGTAGCGCACACCGAGTTCCCGACCGATCTCTTTCGGGCTTCGGGATTTATCCCGGTAGGCAAAACTGGCATTACCCGATACCACCATCAGCTTGCGAAACCGTGACAGGGCCGAGATCAGGTCTTCTGAAAATCCTTCGCAGAAATAGGCCTGTTCTTCATCCTTGCTCAGGTTCTTAAATAACATGACAGCGAGTGAGCCCGCCTCAGTACGCTCGACTTTCACCTGGGGTGCATCGGTATGCTGGACGTAGCGCGTCGCGCCCTTGCTCTGAATCACAAAATAAGCCTGGACGGGCTGCTCGATGTTTTTCAGTTCAAGTTCACCGGCATCCTGGTAGGAGACCTGTAACTTTTGACTGACCATGTCGAGTACCGACTTTGAAATGCAGATACCATCAGGTTTCGCTTCGGCTTCCAGGCGCGCGGCAATGTTGACGGCATCACCAAAAAGATTGTCGTCGGATACCATGACGTCACCGATATTGATGCCGACGCGGAACACCATCCGCTGTTCTTTTGGCACATCTTCATTCATGGCCTGCATCTTGCCCTGCATCTGGACCGCACATTGGGTGGCTCTGATGGGGCTTGCAAATTCGGCGATCACGCTGTCACCGGCAGTGCCGAATATGCTGCCGTCATGTTCAGCGATGACCCCATCGATAACCAGCCGGCGTTGCTGCAGTAATTCAAGCGTCATTTCCTCGTTAGCGGCCATCATCTTGCTGAATCCGACCACGTCAGAGGCAAATATTGTGCTCAGCTTTCTTTCCATTTCGATCCAATTACA
Organism: Gammaproteobacteria bacterium; assembly: GCA_022450155.1. Lineage (NCBI taxonomy): Bacteria > Pseudomonadati > Pseudomonadota > Gammaproteobacteria > Gammaproteobacteria bacterium. The sequence continues at coordinate 20,492 of JAKUQR010000006.1, forward strand.
GATAGGTGCCTAACAGCCAGTGTTTTTTGTCGCACAGTTTGCACACCCAGTCAACCTGCCAGTAGAAAGCATCAGTGTCAGGGCGAGTTTGTCGGTGGGTGAGACATTGAAACATCTGACCAATTACGCCACAGAATTTCTTCTAGTTTTGTGATGTCTGAGTAACATCACGTCCTGCCCAGAGCACGAGAAGCAGGCCTATTGCACCCAGTACGGCGAAACCTGCGATGAGAGGAAGTTGGGTGCCGTCATAGGCACGGCCGAGCGGAATACCGACCAGAATCGCGACGAACGAGGAAAAGAAACCCACAACAGCAGCGCCCAGGCCCGCAATCTGGCCAAGCGGTTCCATGGCGAGTGCGTTGATATTGCCGATACAAAGACCTATGCCAAAAAAGCACAGCGCACCCCAGACCATGAACCCGATCAAGCCCGGATCATCGACTGAAAGACAAATAACAAGGTACGCCAGCGACACTACGGGACTGCAGGTCATAGCCAGTGTGACGATTTTTCGCATACCAAAGCGCATCACGATTCTCGAATTAAGAAGTGACGCGATGCCTAGGAAAATGGCCAGTACGGCAAACAGGTAGGGAAACCATGTCCCAACGCCGAAAGCATCCTGAAAGATCTGCTGGACTGAACTCAAAAATCCGATAAACGCGCCGAACATGGTCCCGATCGCCAGGCTGTATCCCAATGCGGCGCGACTGCGGTAGACGGTGACAAAGCCGCTAACTAGCGTTGCGGGCCGCATCGGGCGGCGATGTTCGCTCGCCAGTGTTTCGGGCTGGCGTAACAGTAACCAGAACAGACCCAGCACACCAAATACAATGAAGGTGCCAAAAATGTAGCGCCAGCCCACAAGCAGCATGATGGCCTGACCCAGTGCCGGCGCGAGGGTGGGCACCAGAATAAAAATACTCATCGAGATCGACATGATCCGTGCCATTGACCGGCCGGAGTAAAGATCACGCACCATGGACATGCTCACAGTTCGTGGTCCAGATGCACCGACACCCTGCAGCACACGTCCTACCAGCAATGCAGAGAAGCTCTCAGCGATCACCGACACGAAGCAGCCAATCAGAAACAGCAAGAGCCCTGCAACGATGACACGTTTACGGCCAAAGGCATCTGACAGGGGTCCGAACAACAGCTGGCCAAAAGCATTGCCGAGCAGAAAGAGGCCGATCACGAGTTGGGCATCGTTCGGATCGTTGACGGCCAAGTCGGCCGCGATCTGCGGCAGGGCTGGGAGCATCGCGTCAATGGAAAGCGCTACCAGACTGGTCAGCAGCGCGACGAGCGATGCAAACTCCGCGACCCTCATGGGTTCACGAGAAGGACTCATTGTGTTCCAGGCACTGCGATCGGTCAGCGACCGGTCGCAAATACGATGATGAAGTACGGGGTATGTTAAGCGGTGCTGGCTTTACGCACAGGCGATTCCAGAATCTCGTCTATCCGGGTACCGTGCCAGCCTTGCTCGCGTTTTTCCCAGTATCGCGTTTGTAATTGACGGGTTAGAGTGCCTGCTTCGCCATTGGCTACGGGTTTGTTACTGATACGGATCACCGGCATGATACCGCCTGCAGTCGTGCTGGCAAACACCTCGTCCGCGTCGCTGAGTTCGTCGGGATGGATCTTGCGCAGTTCAAATGCAATACCTTCGAGTGCACACAGTTCCGAGACGACACTGCGTGTCACACCTTCCAGAACGTTGTGATCAGGACTGGCCACTTTGCCGTCCTTTACCAGTAGAATGTTGTAGCCAGAGCCCTCGGTCAGGTAGCCGTCAGGTCCGCACAGAATGGAATCATCACAGCCTTCATCGAGTGCCTGGAAGCGGGCCTGAACAAGGTCCGCGCGGTTGTAGTTCTTGATCCGCTGGTCCACGGCTTTTGACGATACTCGCTCGAAGGTGCTGAGATACAGGTTTGCACCGTCACGGCATTTCTCTTCGCCCCATATCCAGACATAAGGGATTGCATACGCAACAAATTTACTGTCAGTTAATCTGGGATCTACGGTCCGGCTTGAAAGTACACCGCGGGACATCTGCAGTTTTACGTAGGCGTTTGAGTGACCGGAACGCTGGACACACTCGGCACAAATCGTACGGATCTCGTCGCGGCTGTACGGGCTTTTCAGCTGAAATCGGTCGACCGACTTTTGAAACCGGTCGAGGTGTTCCTCGAGCATGAAGAACCAGTTGTTCCAGGTGGAGGTCACGTCATAGGCAGTGTCACCCCAGATAAATCCCACATCAAAGATCGACATTTTTGCATCGGCCGGTGAAACAAAGTCATTGTCGATAAAAACGGTTCCCTCAGACATTGCGCCCCCTCAAGTTTGAAATACGCTGTTGATCTGCAGTCTCTATTCGGCATCATAACAGAGCCCACCAATTATGCCCCTCCACCAAGTCCGGCCGCCGCACTGCCAGTTCATTGCGGATACGGTCCCGCGCACCGCGGGTGCCAACAGCCACCAGCAATACGTCGAGTTCGAGGTCCAGGAGCGCGGCGGGGGGTAAAACAGGAACGCCAGAACGAACGGTCGACTTTGTAATATCGATTACTGCAACGATCTGATGGCCACCGGTTTTCAACCAGCGTAGCCACGGCCGCCCACCCCGTACACCTGCCCACAGAACAACCCTACACGGTCCGGCCAGAGCTGTTGCCTGAAGAAATTTGCGCCGACAGCTGTCGAATGCGGTTCGACTGTACCGTGGATCGGTACGCGTCAGGCGACCGGCATGATCCCGAATCGATACGACCTCATACGGCACATTAGCAATGCGGTGGCCATTTACCACCAGCCTAAGCCATAAGTCATAGTCTTCAGGTATTTCGCCGCTGCGATAACCACCGGCGTGTTCCACGTGGGCAGTTCTGAATGTGACTGCAGGATGAAGTAACGGACTTTCGACCAGAAGTTCACGGTGTGGGTCATCGAGATTATTGATCCAGTCAACATAGCATTGCATGCCTTTGGCTACCGGCCCACTGTCTGTAAAAAGTCTGGCGCGACCGCCGACCGCAGCGAGGTTTGGGTCAGTATCGAGCGCCGCAATCTGATGGTCCAGTCGACCGGGTAGCGCGATGTCGTCGGCATCCAGTCGAGCGATATATTGGCCGCGGCACTGTCCCCGCCCGTGTTCAAGCGCGGCAACCAGACCGCGTTTCGGTTGGTGTAGTGTCCTCAGTTTCGGATGAGGTGTGAGGGCCTCAACTGCACCGTCAACGCTGCCGTCGTCGACGAGTACGACTTCATCCTCGTCACTGCACCCGGCTAGCGCGGACCTCACGGCCTCAGCAAGCCAGGTGCCGCCGTCACGTACAGGGATCAGCCATGAACAGCGCATCGAGCAGCCTTCTCCATCTGGATACGGCTTAAACCGATCTCAATAGTTATGATATCCCAATAACCCGTCGGCATCATCAAGCCCGTCGACTAATGTACGCCCGACCAGGTTTGAAAGCGTTTCAGTGGTCCCTCCACCGAGTGAACCATAACGTGCGCAGCAGTACTGGCGGGCTACCAAGAACTCCTCGACAAATCCATAGCCGCCATGGATCTGTACGGCCTCGCTGGTCACTCGCAGGGACATTTGGTTGCACGTCATCTTGGCCAACGCCGCAAGTATGGGGTCTGGAAACGGATTGGCACTGACACAGGCACGATAAAGCAGACTCCGCGACGCTTCAATGTCGCGATACATTTCCGCGACTTTCCAGCGCATGCCCTGAAAATCCCCAATGCGCTGATCGTAGGCTTTACGCTCTCGCATATAGCGTATTGACTCTTCCAGGGCGCCTTCACCCAGGCCCAGTGAAATACTGGCATTCAAGCAGCGTTGAATGTTAAACGCCGAAATCAGGTCTTTAAAACCGCCGCTGTCGACCAGCAGGTGAGTCGATGGGATACGGCACTGATCAAAAACCACCTCCGAGAGGTACTCGCCACCGATTGTGTGGTAGGCGGTGTTGACGGTCATGCCGGGAGTATCCCGTTCAACGTAGACACCGCCTATGCCTCCGACACCCGGTGTATCACCGATCCGGGCAAATACGACGAATCCTTCGGCAACATCGGCCCGGCTGATCAGTGTTTTAGTGCCCGAAAGTATCAGTTCGTTGTCGTCGCGCGTGACCTTGGTGCGTATCCGGCCCAGATCGGTACCTGCGTCGGGTTCGGTCATACAGATCGACAGTACGGCCGACCCTGCAGCGACCCGGGGGAGTATGTCGCGCTTGATATTCTCTGGTGCAAAGTGGGCGATCATCCAGGTTTGTGTCCCCACTTCACCCAGTACCGCCATGGCGGTCACATAGCAGACCTTCGCGATCTCTTCCAGGATCAGAGCGGCGTCCAGCACCGACATCGAGAGACCACCGTAGGCTTTTGGTACAGACATACTGAGCACGCCGATCTCGGCTAGATCGCGCATGTTTTCCCAGGGAAAGGTACCGTCCTGCCATTGCCGCCATCGATCCTTGAACCGTTGCTGCGCCAGTCGTCGCACGGACATCACCATCTCGCGTTGGGTCTCAGTCAACCCGAATGTGAGGGTGTCTTCATCCATCATATCGTTCCAGTTGACAAGCGTAAGTATATAAACCTCAGGTAGTTATTACGCTGACCATGCTGTCGATATTCCGATGCACCACTGCGCCGGCCCCCTCCAGCGCGGTGACCTTCGCAGCAAAGCTGCCATGATGACCATGAACCAGGGCACCGGCATGACCCAGTGTTTTGCCAGCAGGGGCACTGGCACCGGCGATCAGGCAATGGCAAGGTTTATCAAAGGCACTGTCGCTCAGCGCCGCAGCCAGTTCTTCCTCTTCAGCACCACCGATTTCGCCGACCACAACGACCGATTCAGTATTGGGGTCAGTTGTAAAGTAGTCTAGCAGTTCTGCAAACCGTGTCCCCTTGACCGGATCTCCGCCGACGCCGATCCAACTGCTTTGGCCGAGGCCCTCGCACACCAGGCGGTAGCAGACCTCATAGGCCAAGGTGCCGCTTTTGGACATTACGCCCACCGATCCGCGGGCTAAAGCAATGTCCGGCATGAACCCCAGTTTAATAACCCCAGGCACCGCGATGCCAGGCGTCGAAGGGCCAATCCAGACGGCCCCTGAGTCGATGGCCTTTCGGCGAATGCGGGCGCAATCATGTACCGGCACACCCTCGGTTACAGTAACCAGCAGCTTAATGCCGGATTCCAGTGCGTCGCACGCCGCGTCAGCAACCGTGCTTGCCGGTACAAACTGAATCGCAGTCACGGCTCCAGTGGCATCAACAGCACCCCCACAGGTGGGATAGATCTCGACTTCGTCATCCGGCCCGGACCTCCGGCCTGGTGATACCCCAGCCACAATACAGGTACCATACTCCTTCATCACTGCGATTTGACGTCTTGCCGTGCGGCCGGTCGCGCCCTGAACGATCACCGGTGTGTCAGCACAAAGCAGATCGTTCAGGATCACGATACCTCCCTACTGACCAGTGCGCCGACCTCGTCGAGGGCCGGGGACAGGTTCTGGTGTACCGAAATCTCGAGTGATGAGGCTGTCAGTATGTCAGTTGCCATCGCTTGGTTCGGTCCGATCAGCCGGGCAATCATCGGCAAATTCTGCTCCGTCACCTGATCCATGGCTTGCACCAGCAGGCGAGCGAACACACCCAGGTCAGTAATTCCGCCGAAAATGTTGATCAGAATGACCTTGGTACACGGTCCCTGGCAAAGCCAACTGAGTACGTCGACCAGGCGCTGCGGGTCATCGCGCAAGCCGCCGGTACGAACATCGCAAAAGTTGTACGGTGCCAGGCCACGCGCGCGTAATTCGTCACACAGCATCATGCTGAGCCCGGCACCGGTTGTCAGCAGGCCGACCGTGCCCTGGGGGTTGGTCACAATGAAATCAAACCCATGATGGAGTTTGAGGACAGCCTCAGGATAATCGATTACACGATCTACAAGAAATCGCTCAAGGTGCGGTTGTCGAGTGAACGCATTGGCGTCGAGTATGACCTTGGCATCACCCAGCAGACAACTTTGATCGGGCAATATGAATAAAGGATTAATCTCAACCAGCAGTGCTTCAAGTTCGAGGAACGCGTCAGCCAGACGTTCAAGGACTGTAGCCAGTGTCTGCTTATCAGCCTCAAGCGCGTTGAGGAGTGGTGTGCCCGCTGTGACGATAGCTGTCGAGTCGGGCAGTGCAGAGGCTCGGCGCAATGCTCCCCCTTTAGACACTGAGGATTCGATCTCAACTCCTCCGGCTGGCGAGACCAGAATATCTACCAGACCTGTAATTGGATTGAGTGACAGGCTGAGGTAACACTCACGAGTGGTGCAAATTTTCGATTCGATCCGGCAGCCCTGGACTGGTACGCCATTGATAAGCCGTGAACAGAGTTCTTGAACGGTACTTTCGAGTTGTGCTCGATCTTCACAGGTGCGGATGCCGCCCGCTTTTCCACGTCCGCCGGTCGCAGCTTGCGCCTTGACGATCCAGGGGCCGTCCGGCAGCCTGTTGTCGGTAACCCGATCCCCTGCTTTGACCAAAATGCCTGGAGGAATCGCCAGTCCATACCGACCTAGCAGTGTCTTGGCGTCGTGTTCAAGCAGTAACATACAGTGGTGCGTATGATCAGCGGTGAAATTCAGTATTATGGGTGAGCCGGCCAGAATCTGCCGCAGAGACTCGAATCTGGCCGGTGTGCTGGATAATGCACACCCAGGCGTTCTGTCAACATGATACGGGGTTGAAAAGGAGTAAGGTGATGCCAAAGCTAAATGGTGCTCAAGCGATAGTTGAAGGACTGCTCGCGCACGGTGTCGATACGGTGTTCGGTATTCCAGGTATCCAACTCGACCCATTGTTTGACGCACTTCACGGGTGCCGGGACAGGATCCGTACGGTCCACACTCGCCATGAGCAGGGGGCCGCTTTTATGGCCATGGGTTATGCCCAGGCGACGGGGCGACCTGGCGTGTTCATGGCCGTTCCGGGCCCGGGTATGCTTAATGCGATGGCGGCTGTGTCGACTGCGGTTGCTGCCGGACAACCGGTGCTGTGTATTACCGGTCAGATCCCGTCCTACCAGATCGGTGAAGGACTGGGTATTGCCCACGAACTACGCGACCAGCTGGCTGTGTCGCGTGGCGTGGTGAGCTGGTCCGAGCGGGCCGACCATCCGCACCAGGTGCCCGAGCTGCTGGAGGAGGCGTTCCGGGCAATGACCCAAGGCAGACCCGGCCCCGCGGTCCTCGAGATGGCGCCAGATCGACTGGCGCTTGCAGAAGAAGTAACCCTACGGGAAGCACCGTCAGGTGAAAGTACCGCCGAACCGGATCCCGTGCTGATCGAGCGGGCGGTGAAAAGTCTGTGTGCAGCGCAGCACCCTGTCATTGTGGTAGGCGGTGGTGCACTGACGGCCGGCGGGCCGCTTAAACAGTTGGCAGAAAAACTCCGTATCCCGGTGATTTCTACTATCAGCGCCCGGGGTGTGTTGCCCGACGACCACCCGTTGTCTTTTACCTTCCTCACCGGGCAGTATATCTGGGAACGCGTAGATGTTGCGCTGGTGGTCGGGACACGGTTTACCGCACCGGCGCTTGCCTGGGGGCGGCAGCAAGATGTCGAGGTAATACGGATCGATATCGAGGAAGCCGCGATCAGGCGTCCGTTGCCGGCTGATATCGAACTGATGACTTCAGCGGATAAAGGGCTACAGGCGATTGTCGATACGGTACCAGCCACAGATGTCGATCGAGCCTCATATCTCGATTTTTGCAATCAGGCCGCACAAGCAGTCGCTGGCAAGCTGTCGACCCTGGAGCCGTTACCAGCACTTGCCGGTGCACTGCGAGCGGCATTGCCCGAAGATGGCATCGTTGTCGCGGATGTAACTCAGTTGGGTTCGTATGTTCGTTATGCACTGCCGGCTTATCAGCCACGCACTATCATGGGTCCCGGATTCCAGGCAACCCTGGGCTACGCTCTGCCGGCTGCACTGGGAGTGAAAGTAGCCGATCCTGCCCGCCAGGTAGTTGCAGTGTGTGGTGATGGGGGATTTATGTTCACGTTGCAGGAACTTGCCACCGCAGTGCACCATAACATTTCAATAGTGATTGTTATTCTTGACAATGCCAGTTACGGCAACGTGAAGACCATACAAGCAGCGAGTTATGGCGGTCGGCACATTGCTGTCGACCTGACCAACCCAGATTTCGTGGCGTTGGGCGAGTCCTTTGGGATTCGCTCATGCTCTGTTGAATCAGCGGAGGTTTTCGAAGTCGAACTGACACAGGCGCTGGCAGCTAACAGCCCTCGACTAATCGTGGTACCGATCGGGGCAGTACCGAGCATCTGGGATCTGGTCAGGCGACCGCCTTCTCAGGGTGTGGCTACGCACTGAACAACAGGCACTGATCAGGTATCAGGCCGCGTCGCGGATCGATCGGACCTCGCGGCGGATATCCTCCTCGCTCAGTTGCCAGTCATTGTCGAGTTCGGCTATCACCCGTGTCATAAATACGGTCGACAGGTTACGGGCGTCGTCATCTCCGATGCAGTCTGCGATGAGTGCCAGGGCCAGTTGTCGAGGCGAATCGCCCTCATAAGACCACTCGAAGCCAAGATCGGTGAACTGCCCAAGGTCATACCGTGTGTCAAGCGGCTCGCCGTCCACGGTGACCATGATGCCATCAATAGTCCGGCGGCCTTCGTAGTACTTCATACCGAGTGAAAGGTCAGGCGCGCCGCCCTGGTTCACGAAACATCCACATTGCAATAACCATAAACACAGCCAGGCCGGCGCCAACGAGCCCGACAAAGACTTGACCGTAACGATTTTCGAAGTACAGGAACAGTGCGCCGACGATCAATGTGATGATGGAAACAATGATTTTGATATGAACCGGCATGGTACGTGCTGGAACGGTTGCTGTCTGTCAGTGTGTGATGGGATGAGCCGCGGCAATATCCGGCCGCTGGGGTCGGCCTCGGAGGTTGGTTTTCAGGTGCCGCTCACTGTAGCCGTTGAAAAGATGACCCAGCAGTCCTCGATCCAGGTCAGAGGTGCCAAATAACCAGTCCGCGACCGGAAAGGTCAGGTTCATGTTTTTTTCCATCATCAGTCGTGAATGATGATGGGCCGTATGATGACGGCGAAGCGTATTGACCAGCGGCATGTATCTAACAAAACGATTTTCATCAATATGGCAGCAAAAGTGCATGAACTCATAAATCAGGTAGATACTCGTGGTGGTCGAAATATAAAGCCAGCCGATGTTGGGGGTTAGCAGGTAGTAGAACAGCACGGCGCCTGGAATTGAGATCAGGATAAACACGACCAATGCATAAGGCGGAAAGAAAGTCACGCGCCAGTCTTTCTGGTCGCGAAAGCGCATCTCTGAGTCGGTGAAGAACTGGTGGTGCTGAAGCGTGTGTCGGTTGTAGATAGCACGCAGGGCTTTTGATTTCTGTGGCCGGTGCATGATCTTGAGGTGCAGGTACCACTCGAAGATATTACAGCCGAGCAGAAATATCGGCACCGACAGCCATTCCCACCAGCGTACACTCTCAAGATGTTGGGCGAACAGCCACATCGCCGTGAGTCCGATCACATAAATCAGGAGTATGTGGACCGGACCGTTGTACCAGCTGTCGATCCGTGACCGGTATTCCTGCCGATAATTACGTTGCCGTTCACTTAGCATGTGAGGCTTCTCCTGTAGGGTTACCAGTTCAGGTTTGGCGGTACTCTGGCTCGTAAGATTAGTGGTGACCTATCAAATATATCAATTAGCGGGGTCCAGGAAAACACGCCTGCCAGGGCTTCTTCATAGACAGGTGATCGGCTGGCATCGGGCGCCGTAATTCCGGTGTGTCCCGTGCAGACTGATCTAAAAAGTCGACCGGCAGACAGGCTGAAATCTCACAGTACCGGCTAAGGTGCTTGTGAACAGATTTCCTCACGGAATTGTGCCATGCGCTCCAGTGTTTCATTCAGTGCATCGGAGCGAAAGTCGAAAATCAACTCATGCACACCAAGATCTCCGTAAGTACCGATGTCATCGACGACCTGTGATGTACTGCCCGAAAACGGACGCCGATCAATGCCTGATACGGTGGTTGTTTCCTTGTCATAGAGAGGCGCCTTGAAGCAGATCGTAAGATCTTCATAGCGGCGGCCTTCGAGTTCGGTCAGCCGACGCAGTTCGTCGCAGGACTGGGCGAACTGGTTCGGTTGCAGCGGTACGGCTGGATTGGCACCGACGGGATGCCAGCCGTCCGCGAATCGCGCTACCCGTCGTAGTGCTGGCCGGCTGTGGCCGCCGATCCAGATCGGTGGATACGGGATTTGTACCGGCTTGGGTAGAAAGTGGAGTGCATCAAAGCGGTAGAACTCACCGTCAAAACTGGCGGGTTCCTGCGACCAGAGAATTTTAAAGATCTTAAGATATTCATCAGACAGTGCGCCGCGACGGTCAAACTCAAAGCATCCCAGCGTCTCAAATTCTTCGCGCAGCCAGCCGACACCCACGCCGACTGTTAGCCGACCTTTAGACAGCACATCGATAGTCGCCAGCATTTTCGCGGTGACCACGGGATTGCGGTGTGGCAGTATCATGACACTGGTAATCAGCCGGAGGTCCCGTGTTTTGCCGGCAATAAAGGCTATCAACGACAACTGCTCCAACGTCTCCCAGCCCCCGGGGAAGTTTCCGCCTACCGTATAAGGGTAGCTTGATTCGATTTGTACCGGAAACACCACATGGTCCGCAATCACGGTTGAGTCGAAATCCAGCCGTTCTGCTTCTTCAACGATTTTAACCAGAGAATCGGCATCTGAAGTCGGGCCTCTAGTGGGCAGGTAAAAACCGTAGCGCATGGTGTTGTCCCCGTTTATCGCCTTCGATCGGCAAATGATAGATTGCGTAGTCTAAAATTACCGCAACTGCCGTAATCGGGCAACTGTTGCTGGATGAGGCCGGACCCGTTGCTGAACTGGAACAGCTCCTCCGTTCAGCAATTGATGAGTTTTGTTCACAACTGCCAGTCTCGGCTGAGCATCCTTTTGCGGCACGAAAACCAGATGACTACTGGCTAACGCTCTGGGCGGTCGTGATGCACACGCAGAGTCATCAGGTCCCACATATACATCCATCAGCCTGGTTGAGTGGTGTGTATTACGTGGAGGTACCGGAAGTCGTGCTGGCCGGCGACTCGAATGGCGGCTGGATCGAGTTTGGCAGTCGACCTTCACATTTTCATGCCCGTTCGGAACCATTGGTGGAATTTATTCAGCCCGAAGAGGGCCTGTTGCTGTTGTTCCCTTCCTACTTTTACCATCGGACCATCGCCCATGAAGCTGATCAGCGGCGCATCAGCATAGCGTTCGACGTGGTCCCTGCCTGAGGCGTGGGCAAGGGACCCTAGCTCAGTGCAGGTCTCGGTTGCTAGAGCCCCGATGCAATCAGGTCAATACAGGTGATCTCATTGCGTGATCCCAGGCGCATCACAGGTCCCCAGGTCCCTGTGCCGGGAGAAACATAAAGCTGGCAGTGACCGCTTCGGTGCAGGCCGGTGATCAATTTGAATTGCTGTCTGACCAGGTAGTTAAACGGAAAGATTTGTCCATTGTGGGTATGCCCGGAAAGTGTCAGGTCAATACCCGCTTTTACCGCTGAGTCCCATCCCAGTGGTCGGTGGTAGAGAAGTACTTTGAAACACTGAGGATCGAGTGTGATGTCGGCAAGCTCACGACCAACCTGATGAACATCATCGGCATCGTCAATACCGATCAGCTGCAGGCCGTCGATATACACACTGTTGTTTCGAAGCACCCTGACGCCAGTATCTTCGAGCAGGGGCACCACCTTGTCCAGGCCGATATAGCGCTCATGGTTGCCGATCGACAGATACACCGGCATGGCGAGTGTCTTAAGCGCTTTGATATCTTTCGCTCTGATGCGACTTGAATCCAGAAAGTCACCGGTGATTAGAACCATGTCGGGATGAAGTGTCTGGATGCTCTGCACAATGCGGTCCAGAAACCTGCTGCTGCGTGAGCCAATGTGCACATCGCTGATCTGGACTAACCGGTAGTCCTTGCGGAGTCGGTGACTGTGGAAACGTAATGTCTTGTGCGTGGTTGTCTGTGCGGTAATAAATGAAAAGGTCACAAGACCTGCCCCCATCAACAGGATCACGGCTGCAGCGGCTTGGTCGTTGAGTGGATTGATCAGTCGGACAAGATCATAGACCAGGCAGAGTACGCAAAATACAAACCCGACCCCCAGCCAGTTGAAAAGTATCCACTCAAGCACACGGCTTCTCCGTCGGAAAGACAGCCAGAGGATGGCAATCATCAGCATCCACAGACCTACCGTGGAGGGGAGTTTGAGAAGATCCGGGCGGCCAAGCCAGTCGGTCAACCGTTGAACGGGATAGATGTACACAAGGTATGCGGACAGCGTGACGAAAAGCCAGAAAAACGCCGCACGCTGCAGTGTCCTTCGGGTCATGAGTCGAATTGTGCCCTGGCCTCGAGCGCTTTCAGCTGATCGGGTTGAGTTGTTGTGCGGGCAGCCGTGGGTAGACGGTATCGTCGAGACGGTCGCCATGACGAAGACCTGCGGCGTGCATTTTCTGTGTGTGGTCGGGATCCATACCGTAGGAACGGAAGCTGACCCGGACATCGTCGCCCAGCCATTGGGTGTTGAACACTTTAAGATCCCGCTCGGGTGGTAGTGCACCGGAGCCGCCGTGTATGATGCGGCCGTTGAATGCGATACAGTCGCCGGGGTTCATCTCCCAGCTAATTACATCGAATGCGTCTCTGTCGGCATCAATATCAGGGAATGGTTCCCAGTCGTCAGCAAAATGAACAGTGTCTACATCCGGCTGCCTGTCTGGATTCAGTTCTCCAAAATCCTGTTGACGGTAATGGTTTGGCCATAGGTGGGAGCCGGGTACAAACGCCAGAGCACTTTGTCTAGAAACCGGGACCAGCGGCATCCAGATGCTGACTGTATCGAGACCTTCGGCCGACCAGTACGGCTCATCCTGGTGCCAGGGTGTCGCAAAAGTAACTCCAGGAGAGCGGACGAATACCGCGTCAAAGAAAAAGTTGACGCTGTCGGTATCCAGAAGTGCGGTTGCGACAGATACACACGGACTCTCGTAAACAAACTGCCGATACTGGGAGATACGCCGCCAGTTATCAGAGTCGTAGAAAACGGTTCGATTGTTGTCAGTACGATCCCAGATTCGAGAGTGTTCACCAGGTTCTAAAAGGTTGAGTTCAATACCAGCTGTCAGTAATGTGATCCAGTTCTCATCAAACAGTCCGCGCAGACACACGACACCATCCCGAGCGAACTGTTGTTTCTGATCCGTAGTGATCTGAATCGGCAGATGTTTGTTCAAGGTAGAAAAGAAAAGCGCTTGTGCCTATGACCGGGCAGTCTGTGGAATACATTGATGATGAAGTAATTTACCGTACTGCAGGTAAGTCCATCAAGGCCAGATAACATCTTAGTTGCTGATTTCGCCTCGAGCCGGATAGTCTTTCTCAATCACAAAAGACACAGCTTTGAGGATGTCGGCAAACGATGGGCGGGCAAAAGGCATTGTTTGGACGGACGCGAAATAAAGAGTGTTATCGGGTCGCACGAGAAACAGGCCAGGTTCCGGAAAGCGGTCGGGTTCAACCACACCGGCTGACGTTTTACCATTAGAAGATGAAATATAAAGCCCCCATTTGCGTGCAGTTTCTAGCGACAGGTTATAACCCACGTCCAGGCTGCCGAGCTGCCAGTCATGTTTAGCCTGACTGGCTCGGGCTTCATCGTCACTCGATAGTACCAGCACACTGACACCAAGTTCATTGAAGGCCTCAATTCGTCGATTGAGATCAGCCAAGTAGTGTGAGCAGATGGGGCAGTGCAGTCCACGGTAAACCACGATCAGGGTGAACTGTTGGGGCGTTTGGTCAGCCAGTGTCCAGGTGCTACCGTCGACAATGGGAACAGTAAGGTTAGGAACAGGCTGTCGGGGAACGAGCGGTGTCTGCATCAAAAAGCCTCCTATGTGCTTAGAAGAAAAATAGTCCAAAAAAACATTCCTGAGTTTGATCGCATAGCCCAACTCATTGGACTTGGTCAGTGGGAATCGGTTGCCCGATCGGCGCATTATGTTGTGTCTTCAGCGATCCAGGGTGCGGTAGGTCGTCCATGCTTGAACCCCGGGAAAGCATATCCTCAATTACGCCGGCTTCCATACCGATCTGCAGGGTATCGTTGAATCGGTTAAAGAAACCGCACAGCGCGGTGCGCAGGGTCAGTTCGACGATCTGCTCTTCACTGAAATGTTGTTTCAGTCGATCGAAGATGTCGTCACGCAGAATATTTGATCTGAGAGTAACCTCCACAGCAAAGTCGCGAACCAGTCGGTCGATGTCGTCCAGCCCTTCACAGTCCGGGTCCAGGATGTTGGCAACCGTTTTCGCCGACAACCCCTGATCAACCAGTCGGGGGGCATGGTGGGCAACACAGTAGGTGCACTCATTGAGCTTGGACACTGCGACCAGAGCGATCTCCAGGTGGCGTTTAGGCAGCAGGCTTTCGTCGGCCAGGTCCAACAGCAGACCCATGATGTGTTTCAGGGCAGGCGGGCGGTGGGCAAATACCTTAACCTGGTTTAGGAAAGGCCCGTATTCATTCGAAAACTGTTCGTAGATGGGTCGAATGTTTTCAGGTACTTCACTGATATCAATATCGCGAACGCGTGCCATGAGAATCTCCTTTTTGTGCGGTCACCTGATCATTTCACACTGGGCTTGGCTGTATATTCTAGATATCATTCTACGCCAACGATTAGTCCTCGGGTGCGCTGAGACCTGTGGGCTGCCTTGAAGTCGTTTTATTTGCCAGTGGAGGGCAACGGATCGCCATGAGTGCAGAGCAGTTTCGGGTTGGGAGTTCCATGCTGGAACGGTGGCAGGATGCCGTCGACCAGTGTGCAGAGCAAATTGCCAGTCAGCCATGGTCCGGGAACCTCGGGTTTATCTATACCACCGACAGCCACGTTGATGCACTGGCGGAAATCGTGCCACGTCTTAAGGACAAGACCGGCATACCGCACTGGGTCGGAACGACCGGCATCGGCATACTCCGCACCGGTCATGAGGACTACGACCAGCCGGCGATGACCGTCATGGCCTGCGGTTTCCCGGAAACTTCTTTCCGGGTGTTTCCGGCCGTGCAGGACGACCTGGATGCTTTTGATCATCAGCATCGAGGGTGGTTTGGCGACAATATCCAGAACTTTGCGGTGGTCCACGCGGCACCGGAGAGCCCCGATCTCCAGCAATTAATTCCCGATCTTTCCGAGATGTTAAACGGTGGATACCTGGTCGGTGGGCTGACGTCTTCACGCAGCCGCAACCTGCAGATTGCCGATACCGTTACGTCCGGGGGTGTCTCAGGGGTGCTGTTCTCGGAAAAGGTGCCGGTGTGCACCGGCCTGACCCAGGGCTGTTCTCCAATCGGGCCGAAGCGGACGATTACCGAAGTCAGCCGCAACATTGTGCTGCGCATCGATGGACGCCCCGCACTGGAGATCTTCAAGGAGGATATTGGAGAGACGTTGGCAGCTGACCTGGCTCGAACGGCAGGGTACATATTTGCGGCGCTGCCCGTCGTAGGCTCTGATACCGGCGACTACCTGGTGCGCAACATTGTCGGTATTGATGCAGAAAACGGGCTCATCGCGATCGGTGATTTGCCGCAGAAAGGTACGCAGATCATGTTCTGTCGGCGAGACGGTACGACCGCTCGGGATGACCTGGTCCGAATGCTCAAACAGATTAAGGACCGGACAACCAAGGCCAAGCCCAGGGGGGCGCTCTATTTCTCTTGCCTGGGGCGCGGCCGCCACACCTTCGGCACGAACTCGGAAGAACTTGGCTTCATCCAGGAGGAATTCGGCGATCTGCCACTGGTTGGGTTCTTCGCCAATGGCGAGATCTCACACCAGCGCCTCTACGGATACACGGGCGTCCTGACGATGTTCCTGTAACGTCTGCGTTCGACCCGGGTTCTGGAAGGAGCGCTTACACCTTATAAGAGATTTTTCAGCCTTTGGGCTGGACCGACTCAGGGAGAATCCGGTAAGTGACCCGGACCTCTCCCTCGGTATGGTCAAAGGGTTCTCCCCGGTATTTGTCGGAGAGGTGATCGATCATGTCGTAGGCACCTTCTTCAGTGATATCGACGACCTTGCCCCGGATCTGGATATAGCGGTAGGGGTTATCCGGATCAGATATCGCCAGGGCCACCTGCGGGGCACGCCGCATGGCCCGGTCCTTGACCCGGCCAAGGGCGCTGTTGATGATGACGTGGGTGCCATCGTAGTCGAACCACAGTGGTGTGCACTGGGGTGTTCCATCGGCCAAAGTTAGCGCGAGGTGGACAAATGCTTTCTTCTCCCAGGACATCAGGTCGGCAGCACTTTCTGGAATCATCTTAAGGGTACTCCTGTCGATAAATGTTGGTGGTCACTTTATCCGGGCGGTGAAAATGAACATAGTAATGGGGCCTGTCGGGTCATCTCAGTACGCCCGGCATGCTGCAGACCTATGTGCGCAAAGTATGTGCACAGGCTTATCCGGCCAAATGCCGTGGATCGGCAGTGATGCCATTGTACTCGCGCGGTAGCAGTCCTGACTGAAACCAGCTGATAAACGAGATGCCGCTGAAAATCGGAATGCCAAGCTCACGTCGCAGTTCGGGGGCATAGGGTCCCATGTTGGTGCATTCGAGTACAACCGCACCAACATCCGGGTGGTCGCTGACAAGTTGTCTACCCGCATCAAGCAGATCGAGTCTGCAGGCGCTCACATTCATCGTCGGCCGGTTTTCCATAATAAAATGGAAAAACTCCCGGCCAGTTTCTGTCCCCACAATCGGAGTATCAAGGGCCGCGCCTGCGGCGGCCAGATGATCGGGAGTCAGATTTTCTCGGGACACCGCCATCACCCCCACCCGCTTGCCCGGAGGCAGGAGTTTTTCAACCAGGGGTACCTGCATCAATGAAGATGCGGCGACGGGCACGTCTACTGCACGTGCCAGCTCATCCTGAAACAGCGATAGAAAACCGCAGGTTGTGGTCAAGCCATCGACGCCGTCGGCGACCAATTGTTTGCCTGATTCGATAAATGCATCGAGCAACCCGTCTGCACGCTCTCGAACCACGCGGTGAGGTGATGCACCGCGGATGACACGATACATCACGGGAAACGGCCAGGTAGCGGCATTGCCAAAATCCCCGGGTATGCGCGGGAAAATGGTATCCAGCATGAGAATTCCGACACTGGCACCGTAGACAGTCTTGCCGCCGCCAGCCATCGGATGTTCGGTGTTGTGGTTATCAGGCATTCTGAAAGCTCCCTATTTAAGCATAGCCTACATCAGTGTATGAGGTCACTGGTGCACGCTCAGCGGTCTTAGGGGTCGGGATGTGTTGTCTTGGTGCTTAACGACTGCTATTCTAGAAGCCGCTATCCGTTGGGGTGCCTAAAGGCTGAGAAGCGAACGCTGACCCATCGAACCTGAACCGGGTAATGCCGGCGAAGGAAACGGACTCCCGCCTGCAGTCTCGAGCGCGGTTTCAGATTTCCAGAGCCGGAAGGAGAGATCTGAATTGCGCATCACATTCCAGATTCACAGTCTTAATGGCATTGATTGCTTGCCTGCAGCGTCTGGATGTTCATCCTCTGTGTGTCCTGACACGGTGCGGCCATTCGGATTCAGATGGGCCAGCAGATTGATCTTTAATTTAACGTAATACACAAGGGGGTTGGAAAACCGTGATGAAGAGAACACTACTATTTGTTCTGATTCTGATCATACCGTCGCTGGCGGCTGCCGCTAAGCTTTCCGTGATACTGGATTGGTTTGTGAACCCTAATCACGGGCCTATTATCATTGCCCAGGAGAACGGTTATTTCGCTGAGCAAGGTCTGGAAGTGGAGATCATTGCTCCGGCCGATGCTGCGGACCCGCCGAAACTGGTGGCCGCTGGCAAGTTCGATCTGGCGATCTCCTACCAGCCGCAGCTGCATCTTCAGGTGCATGCGGGGCTGCCTCTGGTCCGGGTCGGCACGCTGATAGCGACGCCACTGAACTGCCTGCTGGTGCTGGATGAGGGGCCTATTAGAAGCATCGCCGATCTGAAAGGTCGAAAAATCGGCTATTCAGTTGCTGGGGTTGAAGAGGCACTGCTGACGGCGATTCTCGGCCGCTACGATCTATCGTTGGCTGATGTCGAACTGGTTAACGTTAACTGGTCACTGTCGCCGTCGTTGATGTCTGGCCAAGTGGATGCCGTGATCGGTGCCTACCGAAATTTTGAACTCAACCAGATGGCGATCGAAGGCATCAAGGGGCGTTGTTTCTATCTTGAAGAGGAAGGGCTCCCACCGTACGACGAGCTGATCTACGTGGCCCACCGGACCGAACATAATAAGGATGCAATCAGGCGCTTTCTCACCGCAACAGAGAAAGCCACTCAGTACATCGTCAATCATCCGCAACAGAGCTGGGAAATCTTCTCGGCGACAGCCAAGGAACTCCAGGACGAGCTGAATCGGAAGGCCTGGGCCGATACACTGTCGCGCTTTGCGCTGCGTCCTGCTGCTCTGGATGCTGGGCGCTACCGGAATATGGAGGTCTTTCTCAAATCGGCAGGCCTTATAGCCAATATCAAACCGGTTCAGGCGTTGGCGATCGACATCACAGGTGAGTAGGTCATGAACCGCAGCCGTCGCGGGGGTTAACTTGGGATAAACCATCCCAATGCTGCACCTGAATTGCAAATCCGGGGACGATTCCGTCACGGGGATGTAATTCTGTTCGACGAGCTTGACCTTGTGCTTGAAGGTGGGCAGTGGACCTGCCTGCTTGGCCCTTCCGGGGTCGGGAAGTCAACCATACTCAGGCTGATAGCCGGACTGCATACCGGCGGTGAATTTAATGGATCCATAGAGAGCACTGATGGTCGGCCCCTGCGAGAACAGGTTGCCTACATGGCCCAGGCTGATCTTCTCCTGCCATGGCTTGATGTTCGTGCAAACGTCATGCTGGGTGCCTCGTTGCGCGGCGAAGAGCCGATGTCTGAACGGGCAGGTCAGCTTATCAGTCAAGTGGGTCTGAGTAATCATGCGGATAAGCGACCACATGAACTCTCGGGAGGTATGCGTCAACGCGCTGCTCTGGCGCGAACGTTAATGGAAGATAAACCCTTGTTGCTACTTGACGAACCGTTTTCGTCACTGGATGCCCGGACCCGCAGCGAGATGCAAGAGCTTGCCTTTGAAGTGCTCTTGGGTCGGACGGTCATGCTGGTGACGCATGATCCGGCCGAGGCTGCACGCATTGCTCATCAAGTGTTTCTGCTGACTGAATCCGGGCTGCAGAAAACCCAGATCGCTGCCCAGCCACCTATTCGCGGATTCAATGCTCCGGACACAGTGGATATACAGTCGCGCTTGTTCGACGCATTGCGGTCATGATTAAAAAAATTCGAGATATCGCGATCGTGGTATTGGTTGCCCTGACCGTCTGGGAGTTGCTTGTGCGGGTTACGGGAGTGCCATCATTCATCTTACCTGGCCCATTGCGGGTTGGCCGCGCCGCAGTCGATCATGCAGAGTTAATCGGCGAACATGCACTGGTCACATTGTCAGAGGTCCTTGCCGGGTTGCTGCTGGGCACCGTTCTTGGTATCAGCACTTCGCTTTATCTGATGGTTTCGGGATCTGCCCGCAGACTGTTACTGCCGTTAATGCTTTTCAGTCAGACCGTGCCCATATTTGCATTGGCACCGTTGCTGACCCTGTGGCTGGGGTATGGGGTGGGTTCAAAGATCGTCATGACGTTGCTGATTATTTACTTTCCAGTCGCCTCGACATTCTACGATGGATTGAGAAACACGCCCCGCGGATTTCTTGACCTTGCGACAACCATGAATGCGTCCAGCAGCCGGACTCTGTTCAGAATTCGGGTGCCGGCCGCACTGCCATCGTTGGCTTCGGGACTTACGCTGGCCGCCGTCTATGCACCGATCGGGGCTGTGATTGGAGAATGGGTTGGTGCTTCCCGCGGACTGGGCTACCTGATGCTGTTGGCCAACGGCCGGGTGAAGATCGATCTGATGTTTGCAGCATTGTTTGCCCTTGTAGCAATGACGATTGCTTTGCATACCCTGGTCAATCGGGTCGGCCGGCGGCTGACCCGATGGTCCGTTGGCACCTGAGGATCATCGACACTAAACAACCTGTCGTAACACCGCTAAACTAAGGCACTGTATTCCCTGCTGAGGCCCCGTGGGGATTCACCGAACAAACTTGAGGTGGTTTTGTCCATACTGGCGATGGACCAAAAGCTCCAAACAGCCCTGGTACATGATGTGCTACAGCACATCGATGCTGGGACGACCCAGCTCGCTGCTGAAACTTACTGTAATCCAGTGAGTCATTACACATCGCCGGAACGGTTATCGAAGGAACGCAAAGTACTTTTTCGACAGCGACCCTTATTGGTCGGGCTGTCATGCCAGTTGCCCAAACCGGGAGACTTTCTGACCTGTGACCATACTGGTGTTCCCCAGTTGGTTGTCCGTGGGGAGGACGGAACAGTTAGAGCATTTATGAATGTGTGCAGGCATCGGGGTGCCCGGGTCGCGGAGGGGCACGGCACTACTGGAAAACGATTCCGCTGCCCATATCACGGTTGGAATTATGATACCAGGGGCAATCTGGTGGGTATACCGGACAAGCAGAGTTTTCCCGGCATAGACAGATCCGACTGCGGGTTGATATCTCTGCCTGCGACGGAATCAGATGGCATGATTTGGGCGTCTGCGACGCCTGCTCAAACCGGTGATGTATCGAGCGAGATCGATATGCGAAGTCAATTGGGAGGATTAGGGCCCGAACTCGGCAGTTACAATTTAGCGAGCCATTATCACTATGCCTCACGCTCGCTTCATCTCAAGATGAACTGGAAACTCGCTATCGATACTTTTCTCGAGCCTTATCACTTTGGCGTACTGCACAAGAATTCGATCTCCCCGATATTCTTCAGTAACCTGTGCTTGTTTCATCCCTTTGGTCCTCATTTGCGGGTCACTTATCCGCGTCGAAGCATCGAATCGTTGCGTGACCTGTCTGAGGAGGAATGGGATCTTGTGACCCATACCGCACTGGTCTACGTGCTCTTCCCGAATACTGTCTTTGTGGTCCAGGCCGACCACCTGGAAATCTGGCGAATCTATCCGCTGGACAATGCTGTTGATCGGTCTGTGATTATTCTGGATTTTCTGGTGCCAGAGCCCGTTATCAGCGAGAGTGCCGGAGCGCACTGGGAGCGTAATCTTGAACTGGTAATCGGTACCGTATCGAATGAGGATTTTCCAACCGGTGAGGGCATACAGTTTGGCTTTGACTCTGGCGCACAATCACACCTGACCTATGGCCGTAATGAACCGGCACTGGCCTATTTTGAACAGACCGTAAGCGAGATGGTCCAATAAGTTCGTGCCAGGTTTTTCACCGCCAGATCAGGCAAATGTTGCCTGGTAACTTAAGCTTTGTCTTAAGACTGTGCGGTATCGATCAGTCGAATTCCGAATTCAACCCTGATGTCCTTCAGTGATCGGGTGAGGTAAGCCTCGGGATGGTGCCAGGGCCATTTCCTGGTCATCTTGAACGCGCGTACAACTGTGACACAGGATATGGGAATCTGTCTGACCATTTCCCAGTAAACACTAAACTTGTTGCCATAGCGGGGAATATAACTCTCGATGATCGTGTTATAGCTGATCTGGGTCGCTGAGAAAAACTGCATATAGCCTTTCAACGTGACGTCCGACCCAAAGATCGTCCACAGGTCATTGATGGTTTCCCCCCGAATCTCGAATGGCAGCGTACCGAAAACCACATGCGTCAGGTCGTGTTTTCTGAACCAGGCGCTCGCTTCGGTTTTTCCGTCATTATTGTTAAGAAAAGAATAGGCTGACGTATATTCGTCAAGACCCTCTGCCAGGGTCATTTCGCAGTCGGGACTGAGATACCAAAATCGTTTAGCCATTGCGTTCGCCTGCCGTCGTGCTATTTTCCCCTGAACACAGCATCACGTTTCTCACGAAACGAAAGATTACCTTCAGCCAGATCTTCGGTGTCCGCAAGACTTCGGAATGACAGTGATTCGATACGAAGGGCTTCATCCATGGTCAAACCATGGGTACGGTACATCACTTCCTTGGCAAGTTGTTGTGCAAGGGGTGCGCGCGATGCGAGTTTTTCAGCATAGGTCATGGTTTCTGGCAGCAGTTCGCTTTGTTCAACAATTCGGTTGACAAGTCCTGTGCGGTAGGCGAACTCAGCGTCGAAGCGGTCGCCGGAGAGGATCATCTCCATGGCGTGACCCAGACCGATGATTTCACGCAGGCGAATCAGAGCGCCATCACAGGCGTGGAAACCCCAGCGGACATCCTGCAGTCCAAATTCAGCATTGGGTGAACAAAACCGTATATCACAGGCCAGGGCAATTTCCAGTCCACCCGAGATGGCATAGCCATTGATTGCTCCAACAATCGGTTTGAAAACATTAACGTTTCGGGTGATCCCCCCAAGACCGGGGCCATTGGTATACACGCGGGTGAATTCCGGTGCCGGTGTCGTCGCAAACGGCATGGTGTAAGTCTTGAGATCAGCGCCAGCACAAAAAGCCGCTTCGCCGGTACCCGTCAGCACTGCTACCCGCGCATCGGCATCAGCATTGAATTCGCGCCAGATCTCGACCATTAGCTCGTGGGCTGCAAAGTCCAGTGAATTCATCTTGGCGGCGCGATTGATCGTGATCAGGCGGACGTGCCCGTGATGCTCATACAGGATATCGTTCTCCATGAAGTTTCAGGGCTCAATCAAAAATTGGCCAGTTGTACCAGTGGCGTCAGTACAGTAGCCAACTTTAGCAGTCATCTTATTTTTTACACCAGGTAACAAATACCCAGGAGCGGTTTACTTGAGCGGAAAACAGTCTCAGTGACAGGCCTTACCGAACGCCTTGAGTCTCCAGTAGTTGTACGGGACCGCGGCCATAAAACCTGCTGCAAACATGATCGGTAAAATCCACCAGATAAGCATCGCGCCGCCTGTGATTGCAACGTCGACCAGATTCATGGCGATCTCCATGGACAGCATTGAGATGAGTGACATTCCAATAGCTGTTTTAAATGCGGTAGCTATGGTCATCTGTCGGGACAGGATGATGGTTTCGAGTGCAATTGAAGTCAGTATGCCGTTGACGATTGCCATCAACATGATGGCAATCGTAGACCAGCTGATACCAGTCAGCTGAAAGAAAAGGATAGTGCCCCAGTCGCCGATCGAACAACCGGCAAGACACCAGAGTGTATTCTTGGAGGCACTCCGCCAGGTGTGTTGGCAGGACCAGATAAAAGAAGCAGGCTGAGCCGTTGTCGCCATGCGCTGAGTATATGCCGAATAGCCTAACCAGGTTTACGTGGTCAGTGTGAATCCAAGGTAATTCTGTGTGGCAACCTCGTTGCATTTTTCGACGTAAAGCGGAAATCCACCAACGTAGGGCATGAACACCCGTGGTTTGCCTTCAATGTTGCCACCCACGTACCAGGAACTGCAGGAATTTCGCATGTGATCGTCGGCTACGGCGTCGTTGTGTGCCACCCAATCATCCTCAGCTGACTGGGTGGCCTCAATGGCGGCAATATTGTGGGTTCGGAGGTGTTCCAGACACGCGACGATCCAGTCCACATGCTGCTCGATCGACTGCATCATGTTGGTGAGTACGGACGGACTGCCGGGGCCTGTAATCATAAACAAGTTAGGAAATCCGGAGATTCCCAGCCCAAGATACCCCTTGGGTCCCTCTGCCCACTTTTCTTTAAGCGTGAGACCGTCACGACCGCGGATGTCGATTTTGAGCAGGGTGCCGGTCATGGCGTCAAATCCAGTCGCCATGATCAAGGAATCGAGGTTGTATTCCTGGTCCAGTGCATAGACGCCTTGTTGTGTAATTTTCTGAATAGGGGACTGACTCACATCTACCAGCGTGACATTGGATCGGTTGTAGGTTTCATAGTAGTTGGTATCAACGGCGAGTCGCTTACAGCCGATGGTGTAGGTGGGTACCAGAGTTTCGGCAACCACCGGGTCATTGACAGTCTGCCGGATTTTCTCGCGTATGAACTCGGCTGCTGTCTCATTGGCCTCAAGGCTTTTAGCGAGGTCGGTATAGGCACCCAGAAACACTACACCACCGCGCTGCCAGAATCCTTCGTACTCGACCTGCCGTTCGGATTCATCGACTTCCAGGGCTGACTTGCGGTTAGGGATGAATGCGAGAGCGTTAAACATCCTGCGCGCGCGTTTGCGAAGACCGGCGTAATCGGCCTTTATCTCCTCGATCGTGAGGTCCGCATCATAGCCGTAGGCTTTTCTTCCCGATTTGCGTGACGCTGGATCGCTCTCAAGCATTCGATTCCACGCAGGTACCGTGTAATGTGGGGTGCGCTGAAAAACATACAGATGTTCGGCCTGTTCAGCGATGATGGGAATCGACTGTATTGCCGAAGAACCCGTTCCAATCACGCCTACCTTCTGCCCGGTAAAGTCTACCGCCTTGTGTGGCCACTCTCCGGTGTGGTAGACCGGACCAGCAAAAGAATCCTGTCCCTCAAACATCGGTGTGTTCGTGGTTGATAAACAACCGGTGGCCATGATACAGAAGTCTGCGGATATTGATCGACCGTCACTGGTTTCAGCGAGCCACCGATGTCTGGATTCGTCGAATACGGCCGACGTCACGGTGGTATTGAACTCAATATCCCGTCTTAGATCAAAACGCTCTGCAACGTGGTGTGCATATCGGAGTATTTCGGGTTGTGTCGCATATTTTTCGGTCCAGACCCATTCCTGTTCGAGTTCCGGTGAAAAGCTGTAGGCATACTGTACGCTTTCTACGTCGCATCGTGCACCGGGGTAGCGGTTCCAGTGCCAGGTACCGCCGACATCCGGCGCGCGGTCGACGACTCGGACCCTAAAGCCAGAACCACGTAATCGGTATAGCAGATAGAGGCCTGAAAACCCGGCACCGACAACAAGAACGTCGTAATCGCTGATTCTACGTTGTCTGTTCGTGTGCTGTTTGGACGACATAATGCGGTGGTAGCAAAAAGAGGTAATCAAGAAAGTATAAAGCCTCTATCTTGCTGGCGTTGTGATCTCGGCCAGACATTGATCAGATGGATCAATGAGGTTGGAGCGCGTGTGTTGTGGGCGTAGAATGACTTGGTCAAATTCTGTAAAAGATATAGCGACTGACGCGACAGCGCATCGAGGATCACTGTGTGGATGACATGAGTACTGACGATACGTGTTACCAGCTTATTCAGGTCAGACCACTCAGCAGTGCTGTTGGCGCTGAGATTTCAGGCGTAGACCTCGCGGATTGTGATACTCCGACCTTCAGCGAGATTCACCAGGCGTTTCTTGATCATCACGTAATCTTCTTTCGTGATCAGGATCTGAGCTTGGAAAGTCATAAAGCGTTCGGACGCCGGTTTGGCACGCTTAATGTGCATCCTCAGTATGTACCGCTGGATGGCCATCCAGAAATATTGCCCATCGTCAAGGAAGCAGATGCCGAGCACAACATTGGCGGGGTCTGGCATTCAGATATTACGTTTCTAGAACGTCCCGCGTTAGGCTCAATTCTCTATGCGATTGATGTGCCGGACAGTGGCGGGGACACGCTGTTTGCCAATCAGGAACTTGCGTTTGAAGGGTTGTCGACCGGTCTTCGGCAGTTGCTGTGCGGTCTTCGGGCTGTGCATTCTGATCACACTCTGTCCGATCGAACCGAAGCAGAGCAACGCAATATGACCCGCTCGACCAAGTTGTCCGAGGAAGCTATGCGCCAACCTACTGTCGAAAACCTGCATCCCGTAATCCGCACCCATCCGGAGACAGGTTGTAAGAGTCTTTTTGTTAACCGGGCATTTACGGTTCGCTTTGAAAACATGACCGAGGACGAAAGCAAACCATTGCTTGAGTTTCTTTATAAACAAGCCACAAAGCCCGAATTCACGTGCCGGTTTCACTGGGAAAATGGTTCGGTGGCGATGTGGGACAACCGCTGCGTACAGCATTACGCACTGAATGATTATCACGGTCAGCGTCGATACATGCACCGGGTGACGGTTAATGGGGATCGGCCGACGTAAACCCTTACGTATTTAACCATCGAACGTCATCGACCGGTCGCCTGCCTAATTATCGGGGCGTAAACTGTAACGATTGTTTCCTCACCCAGTGGGTTCGGTTATTCTATCGTAGATAGAATTGAAGTCATCAATGAAGTGTAACCATGCCGTTACCTCTAGAAGGAATTCGAATACTCGACCTGACGCGGGCTCTCGCCGGTCCTTTTTGTACGATGATTCTCGGTGATCTGGGAGCAACAGTAATTAAAACCGAGCCCACTCAGGGTGGGGATATGTCCCGCAGCTGGGGACCCTATCACGACGGAATTAGCGTTTTTTACCTCAGCATCAACCGTAATAAGCAAAGTTTAGCAGTTAATTTTCGAGAGCCACGAGGCCTTGAGCTTTTACAACAACTGGCTCGGGATGCCGATGTAGTGGTCGAAAATTTCAAACCAGGAACAACGAAAAACATCGGTCTTGACTACGATACGCTTGTTAAGGACGCGCCACGGCTTATCTACACAAGTATCACAGGTTTTGGTACCGACGGTCCTTATGGTCAGTGGCCGGGTTATGATCAGATTGCCCAAGGCATGTCAGGCATGATGAGCATTACCGGGCAGGCAGACGGCCTGCCAACGCGTCTTGGAGTGCCACTTGCCGATCTCGTTTCCGGAATCTGGAGTGCCTTGGGAACGATTACTGCACTTCATCAGAGAGAGCGCACAGGGAGCGGTCAAAAAGTCGAAACGTCGCTTCTGGCTGGGGTCGTGGGGATGCTTTGTGTACAGGGCCAGCGTTACCTCAGCCTGGGTGAAATACCACAACGAATTGGTAACGAACACCCCGTGATCTATCCATATGGTGCCTTTGAAGCAGCTGATGGCATAATTAACATAGCAGCGGCGACCCAGTCTCAATGGGAGAATCTTTGTCACTTGCTCGATCTTGACCATCTGGTCCAGCAGAGTGAGTTCGTCGACAACGACGCTCGTTCCAGTCATCGAGAACAATTGCGTAAAATTTTAAATTCACGGCTATGTTCGCGTAGTGCAATAGAGTGGACCACGATTCTGATGGAGAACGGTGTTCCAGCGGGCCCTGTTTTCGATTTACAACAATTGTTCGAAGACCCGCACGTGGCAGCCACGGGACTGGTTGAGTTGGTGGACCATCCACAACTAGGTGAAATAAAGCAGTTATCAAATCCTCTCCGGCTAGAATCCATAGGCTCAAAGACAGTGCGCTCGCCACCTCCACTACTGGGACAACATACCGATGGAATCTTGAAAGAATTGGGGCTGAAGTCACAGGCGCTGGTTAAACTGAAAGAAGATGGCATAATTTTTCAGAGTACGGAGTCGACATGAATCCACACTTAGCTTATATAGCCCTGTCAACATCCGATCCTGAAAGTCTTTCGGCGTTTTTTAACGATACGCTTGAATTAACCAGTCGTTCTATTCCACACCCGGATGGTTCGCTTCGACTGTTTGCTATTGGTGAGTGTTGCCTGTGCGTTGTAGAACAAGGGCACGGGTTTCTAGGCTCTCCGGATAGAACAGGCCTGGATCATATGGCTCTAAACGTATCTGAGTCCGATCTTCTCTCAGTAGCAACAGGTTTGGCTCTCCAAGCAACGCCAATTCAGACTGTAGCGGGCAACTGGAAGGAGGTGCAGGTTGATCGGTCTGCTACCTGTGGGGCTGCCGTTCGGTTCTGTTGCAACCTGGATTTACAGCCAGCGACCTCCAACTGGGTCGAGCGCATTGACCACATTGGCATAGCCAGCGCAGACACCGCAAATGAGGAAGCGTTCTTTCACAATCACTTGGGCTGTCGAATTGAGAGTCGTCAGACCGACTATGAAACTCAGTTGGCTGTGGAAAATTTTGTTTCAGATCGGTACGGGATCGTCCAACACCAGAGGGCGCCGCAGCAGGTAGGCGGACTTCGTGTGCTCTTTCTGAATGTCGGAGATTGCGAACTTGAGGTTCTGTCGGAACTTGATAGCAACTCACCTCGGTTGATTGATCGTCACGACCCCGGCAATACACGGCAAGACCGAAGCGCAATCGGCCGTTTCGTTGAACGACGGGGTCCTGGATTACATCACGTGGCGTTGAAAGTACCCGACATCAATGGTTTGTTAAAACACCTCGACAGACGTAAATATCGGTTAATCGATTCAGTTGGCCGACCTGGTTCCCGTCGAGCCCTGATCGGGTTTGTTCATCCTGCGGAGTTAGGTGGGGTGCTGATTCATTTTGTTGAGCGGGACGACGTCTGACGGGTTAGTTCGTATCGATATTAGACTCAGACTCAGTTAGCAATTCTAATTTTCGGTAGTAGCCGAAACTTCATCAGTTATGAAAGAGCTAGCCTATAAGAGTGCTTCCGAGCTCATCAGAGGATACAAGGCAGGTCATTTCTCACCGCTTGAGGTTCTCGACGCTGTTCTCGACCGGGTAGATGAGTGTGAGGATAGTCTCAATGCGTGGCGGCTGATTGACAGAAGACGAGCGCGTCGTCGTGCCCGGGCGTCGGAAGCACGGTGGGCTAAAGGTGTGCCGCGTGGACTCCTTGATGGTGTGCCGACCGCCATCAAGGACGTTACTGAAACAAAAGACTGGCCAACCCTGAATGGCTCACTCGCGATTAACGCCAGTGGACCCTGGTCTGTCGATGCGATCGTGGTTGAACGGCTTAAGGCCCACGGTGCGGTCATACTGGGCAAGACCGAGACCCCGGAATACGCATGGCGTGGAGTCACTGAAAGTGAGCTGCATGGTGTTACGCGCAATCCCTGGAATCTTGACTGGACCCCCGGTGGTTCGAGTGGTGGGGCAGGTGCGGCTGTATCGACTGGGATGGTTGCCATCGCCACGGGTACCGATTCAGGCGGTTCTATACGGGGACCTGCCAGTTTTTGCAGTGTAGTGGGATTTAAACCCTCGTTTGGCCGCGTCCCCGTGTGGCCGGCCAGTCCGATGATGATGATGGAGCATTGTGGACCACTTACCCGCACCGTGCGTGATGCAGCCCTTGCTTTCAGTGTGATGGCAGGTGGTGATGCTCGGGATGGTTATGCGATACAGGAGGCAGCACCAAATGTACTGTCCCAACTGGGCCGGGGTGTGAAGGGTTTGAAAATCGGGTTTTCGCCTGATCTCGGTGTTGCTCGAGTGGACGATGACGTCCGCCAGGTCACGGCGCGCAGCAGGAAGATTTTTGCAGACCTGGGTGCCGGTGTCTCCACGGTACGGCTTAATCTCAGTTCTGCTCATGCGCTTTCTGATGTGGTGTGCGATCCGATAGCTGCTCGCATTCGCAGGCGCCTGGGTGTAAAAGCAAAACAGCTGACTAATGCAGCCCTGCTGCGCTGTGCCAATCGGGGTGACGCGATGGGTGCAGTGGATTTTCTCGATGGTGAAGCCGGGCGAATTGAGTTGCGCGCGCGCATGGCAGCCTTCCATCAGAAGTATGATCTTCTCGTCGCGCCGACTCTGACCTGCGCACCGTTCCCAGTTGGGTATGACCAGCCCCCACACCGTGAGAGTAGTGATGGTGAGTTTATGGCGACTGTTGCGCCGTTTGATCTCACCGGCCAGCCGGCAATCTCGGTACCGTGTGGATTCAGTGCAGCCGGGGGACCGATTGGGTTGCAGATCGTGGGTCCGCTTGGCAGTGATGCGCTGGTACTGCGAGCCGCCCTTGCCTTTGAAAAAGCCCATCCAGTGGGCAGCTTACGGCCGCCGCTATAGCCGATTCCAGCAGATTCGGTTAGGGCGTGCAGCGCCCATCACCTTGGATCGCAGGATCACCGCAGGAGGTCAGTCAAATACGATGATGCTGCGCGCGACTTCCCCGGCTGCAAGTGCGTCGTAGGCGGTATTGATCTCATCAAGTCCGTAAGTGCGGCTGATCATGGGGTCGATCTTCAGTTTGCCGCTTAGGTAAAGATCGCTGATCAGTGGCAGGTCGACCCAAGGTCGTGCACCACCATACCAGGAGCCTACAATTGATTTTTCTGTTCGCGGGAAGGATAGAGCATTGATCGATACCTCGTCGTTTTCCGGGGCCATGCCGACGACGACGGCTGTACCGCCGGGTGCCAGCATCTCGTAGGCCTGGTGGATGGTGTGGGCGTTGCCGATCGCTTCAAAGGCATAGTCAACTCCACCCGCTGTCAGTTCCATGACCTCGGCCACGGCGTCGCCGTTGCTGGCATTGATCATATCGGTGGCGCCGAATGTCTTGGCATATTCGAGTTTGTTGTCGCGCAGGTCCACTGCGATTATCCGGCCCGCACCAGCTAGCACGGCGCCCTGTACGGCGTTGAGACCGATACCACCGCAGCCAATGACCGCTACTGATGAGCCGGCTTCGATCTTGGCGGTATTGATCACAGCGCCAACCCCGGTCATCACCGAACAGCCAACAAGACAGGCTTTATCCAGCGGCATGTCGGCGCGAATCGCAACAGCGCCCGATTCGGGTACAACCACGTACTCCGCAAAGCATGATGTACGCGCAAAATGGTGAATCGTCTTGCCGTCTTTGCTCAAGCGACTGCTGCCATCGAACATCGTGTTCCTGGGGGCATCCACGCCGTTACACAGCACCGGGCGACCGATGATGCAGTAGTGGCAAGTCCCGCAGTTAGCGCGAAAATTCAGAATGACCGACTGGCCCGGTGTAAGTCGTGAGACACCAGGCCCCACTTGCTCAACCACGCCGGCGCCTTCATGCCCGAGTACAACAGGCAGGAGGTGAGTCCATTCCCCCAACATGATGTGGTAATCGGAATAACAGACACCTGCTGCAACGATGCGAACCAGCACTTCCCCCTCTTTGGGTTCCTCCAGATCGATGGCTTCCACAACCATGGGTTTATTTGGCTCGTACAGTACAGCGGCTTTTATTTTCATTTTCGGCTCATCCTTAAAAAGATTAGATCGGACACGTGTTAGGCACCTTCACGACCCACGATCGTGACCGAGGAGACATTCTGGTGTGGATAGCCACCGAGGTTATGGGTCATGCCCAGCACTGGATCCTGCTCGCGTTGTCGTTCTCCGGCGCGGCCAGTCATCTGCAGGTACATCTCGTAGATCATCCGCAGGCCCGAGGCCCCGATAGGGTGTCCAAAGCATTTCAAACCACCATCGATTTGGCAGGGCACCTTGCCGTCAGCGTCATAAAATCCATCCATAATGTCTTTGACAGCGCCACCTTCAGGGGAGATGTAAAGATCCTCCATGGTGATGACCTCGGTAATCGAGAAGCAGTCATGAACCTCAAACATACTGATCTGATCCCGCGGTTTGGTGATATCGGCCTCCTGATAAGATCGTTCGGCAGCTTTACGGGTAGTGGCAAAGTAGCTGCCGTCCCAGGAATTGTGTTGTGATTCGGTGCCGTTGGAAACCGCCAGCTGCAGGGCTTTCACCGTAACCAGGTCTTTCTTGCCCAGCCCTCGAGCGATATCCGGCAGGGTGACGATAGCGCACGCCGCACCATCACTGACGCCGCAACAGTCAAAAAGACCCAGCGGTTCGGCGATCATGGGTGCATTCATGACCCTATCTTCGTCAATTTTGTTGCGAAGGTGTGCTTTAGGGTTACGCGATCCGTTGTCATGGCTTTTTACCGAGACATGGGCCATCGCACGTTTCAGATCCTTAGCTGGAATGTTGTGTTTTGCCGAGTAAGCCGTTGCCAGCTGGGCGAATGAGCCCGGTGCCGATGCATTTGCCCAAAATAGATCATTGACAGAGCCGCGACCTCGCTGTGGCAGCCCGCCGTAGCCCGTATCTTTGAGTTTTTCAACACCAACAGCGAGTGCGATATCACAGGCACCGGAAGCTACAGCATAGACTGCACCGCGGAATGCCTCGGTACCGCTGGCACAGAAGTTCTCCACTCGCGTCACAGGGATATAGGGAAGTCGAAGCGCCATTGCCAGCGGGATGCCGGATTTGCCGACATGTTGTTCCTCGATGGCAGTGCCCAACCAGGCAGCTTCGATTTGGTTTGTCTCGATACCGCTGTCTTCCAGGGCTTCGGCGTAAGCCTCGACCATCAAGTCTTCAGCATTGTCGTTCCAGCGCTCGCCAAATTTGGAGCATCCCATACCCAGGATGGCCACTTTGTCTTTGATGCCTGATGCCATAGTTGAATCTCCTCAATGTGTATCGTTTTGTGGAGTTGCTTTCCAGAAGTAGCGGCGGAAACCGCGCAGCCTATCGTAGTCCTTTACCCGGAACACCATCCGCATGGAAATACCCACCTCTAGTTCAACGTCGGGGTCAATGTCGGTGAGATCACTCATCAGCCGGCCGCCACCCTCAAACTGTACCATGCCGAAATAGGTTGGGGGATCGGGGGAATAAGTCAGGCGATCGGCGGTGTAGGAATTGAGTTTTGCCGCTTTGTCGGCAAAGGGCTCATCTGCCTGACTGTCGATCGCACCGCAGCCCGGGTTGACACAGATTTTTGATTTTGGGAACTGGCAGGTCCCGCATTCCGAACACTGTCCACCCAGCAGTTTCTGCGACATCCCTTTGTTTCGATACAGCGTACTTAGCCCGGTCTGTTTGTCGACTTCTGCCCGGATGCCGCGTTCCATTGTCAGCAGATTGTTGAATGAAAGATAGCGTGTGTATCGGTTCTCTGGTCGACCGTTAGCGAGATGTCCACTTATAGCCAGCCGATCACCTGCCGCCTTGATTGTGTCGGTGGCTTCAAAAAGCAGAACATCGCAGCCCTGGCCAAAACCTGCGACCAGGATCTTCTCGCCCGGCTTGGCCTGCTCCAGGGCATGTACCAGCAGCACGAGTGCATGGGCACTACCGGTCTCGCCGCAACTGCTTTGTAAGTTATCCGCCACGGACTCTTCTGCAATCCCGATTTTGCGTGCGAGACTCGAGGCCACGCGGCGCATGGCAACGGGGAAGCAGAACGTGTCGATGTCCTGTGCCGAAACACCGACTTTGTCCAGTAGGTTGTTGATAGCGTTTGGAGCGATCTTCATATAACCCTCATCGCGCACCCACCGTTCTTCCCAGTTGTAGTCAAAGGCCTCACCTTCACCGCGATAATGGTCGACAAAATCAACAGCCTCTGTATGTCCTCCAATATAGTGGGCGATCGGTTCTCCTTCACCGACCAGAACAGCTGCTGCACCGTCGCCGGTGGTCAATTCGAGCGGGCTGGCAGCGCGAGCGCGGCGTTTTTCACTGGCTGAAACCAGAATCGGTCCTTCAGCACTGTGAACAGACAGTAGTGCGGTCAACAGGGCAGAACTACCGGCCCGTTGCGATGATGAGATGTCCAGGGTCTGGATTCGAGTGGATAGATTGAGTGCATCGGCAACAATCCCGGCATTTTGCCGGTCTTGAAATGGAAAGCTGGTCGATGCCATATAAATACCAGCGACAATATTGCGATCAATACCAGTCAGGCAGTCCCGCCCTGCCTCCACAGCCATCGTGACACTGTCTTCATCCCAGTTGGCCATGGTTCGTTCACCGTTGGCCAGGCCTTTAAGCGCGGGGTTGAACCAGGCGTTGGCATTTGCAATGTCTGTACGCTGCAGACGCGCTTTCGGCAGATATCCGCCAATTGCCAGTATGCCAAGGGCCATTGCGTAACTCCAGTCAGTGTCAGTGCGGGTTCAACCGCACGATCAAGAGCCTTGGGTGCGGTTGGCTCACACACATTTTACAGTCTATAGTGCTTTGTTACCGACGGCCTTTGGCAGGCGCCATTCCAGCGCCGACCCTGGTCAAAGAAAACCCCGCTCAGCGAGGTTTGCCGATCGTTTAATCGCGTGTTACTGGCGATTCAGCACTAAATCTTGCCGATCAGGCTGCGGCCGATGATTTCCCGCATGATTTCGCAGGTACCACCGGCGATGCGGGTCATTCGAGCGTCAGCCCAGGCTCGAGCGATAGGATATTCCCACATATAGCCGTAACCACCGAACAACTGCAGGCACTTGTCCAGCAGTTCGCCAAGCATCTCTGAGGAGAGCAGTTTGGTGATGGCGGCATCAACCGCGTCGAGTTTTCCTTCGAGGTGCATCTGTATACAGCGATCCACAAAAACCCGGAGCATCACCGTTTTCGACTTGACGTCTGCCAGCGTAAAACGCGTGTTCTGAAAGTCTGAGATCAACTGGCCGAAGGCTTTTCGTTCTGAGGTGTATTCGACAGTCCATTCCAGTGCGGCCTCGACGGTAGCGACTGAGCGGATTGCCTGCAGCAAGCGCTCTTGCGGCAGCTGTTCCATGAGTTGGATAAACCCTCGACCCGTCTCACCGACGAGATTCGCCACGGGTACACGAACGTTGTCGAAGAAAAGCTCCGAGGTGTCCTGCGCTTTACATCCGATTTTGTCCAGGTTACGGCCACGTTCGAATCCGAGTCGATCGGCTTCCACCAGGATCAGGCTGGTGCCTGAGGCGCCAGCGTCGGGATCGGTTTTGCAGACAGTGATCACGATGTCACAGAGTTGACCGTTGGTGATAAATACCTTCTGGCCAGAGACTATGAACTCGTCCCCGTCCCGCGTGGCGGTGGTCCGGATGTTCTGCAGGTCGGATCCGGCTGAGGGCTCTGTCATTGCTATTGCGCCAATCGCCTCACCCGCGGCCATCTTGGGCAGCCAGTTTTCTTTCAGGTATTTGGAACCGTAGTGAACCAGGTACGGGGCGACAATGTCTGAGTGCAGCGAAAACCCAGGCCCCATCGTGCCGGCTCGTGCCAGTTCTTCCAGAATCACTACGCTGAACAGAAAGTCAGTGCCTGCACCCCCGTATTGCTCGGGTATGGTGGGGCACAGGAGGCCATTCTGGCCGGCTTTATGCCAGACCTCCCGGCTGACTTGTCCTTCCTTTTCCCACCGCGAGTGATGGGGCACGATGTGTTCATTGACAAAATAGTTCACTGACCGGCGAAAGATCTCGTGTTCGGTAGAAAAGAGTTCTCGTTCAAACATGGACCAACACCTCCAGGCTCACTGGTTGAAGAAGCGGTCACGGGCTGTACCAGCCAGCCCGCGTACGTACAGGGCACATTTGCGGATTTTCCCAGAAACAACGTTACCAGAAAGTGGATTGCCATTTAGCGCTCTTTGCGTCCATCTGGCTCCGACAGGGAACATTGCGGTAAAGTCTCTGCCCGAAATGGCGGATGTACAGGACGCGAAGGGATGCTGAACACAGAACAGAACGAACTTGTCACCCAGACCGGGCCCGGAACACCAGCCGGCCAGCTGTTGCGCCATTACTGGCAACCGGTTGCACTGTCCGAGGAACTGGCCGGAGAGCGCCCACTGGTGGCCGTATCGGTGCTTGGTGAACGACTCGTTCTTTTCCGGGATGAGCAGGGAAGCCTGGGTCTGATCGATCGGCAGTGTGCGCACCGGGGTGCGGATCTTTGTTTTGGACGGTTGGAAGATGGTGGTATACGCTGCCCGTTTCATGGCTGGCTGTACGACACCGGCGGTAACTGCCTGGAACAGCCAGCCGAACCAGAGGGCAGCACGTACTTCAGCCAGATTCAGCAGACAGCCTATTCCTGCGTGGAGCGTAATGGGATCGTTTTCGCTTTCATGGGCGACGGGCCGCCCCCGGCCCTGGACCAAATGGACTGTTTCGAGGCACCGGAGGAATACACTTTCGCTTTCAAGGGTCACCTGGAGTGCAACTGGCTCCAGGCGTTGGAGATCGGCATCGACCCGGCTCACGCATCGTTCCTGCATCGTTACTCACAAGCGGGTGACCCCGGCCACACCTATGGCCAGCAGTTCCGGGATACCGCGGGGGAGGATGCAATTCCGATGACGACCCTGCTGCGCGAGCATCCCCGGCCTCAGATCGAGGTAGACAAGACCGAATACGGCCTTCGCTTGACGGCGGTACGCGATCTCGGGGACGGTCGCAAGCACGTCAGGGTGACCAACCAACTGTTCCCGCAGGCCATCTGTATCCCGATGAGCAGTGAGATGACGATCACTCAGTGGCATGTGCCGGTCGATGACAAAAACTGTTACTGGTATGCACTGTTCACCAGTTTCAAAACACCTACTGACAAAAACAAAATGCGTAGTCAGCGGCTGGATCTTTACGAACTACCGAATTATCGGTCGCGGCAGAACAAACGAAACAACTACGGTTACGACCCGGAAGAGCAGCGTACACGGACCTATACCGGGATGGGCAATGATATCAACGTACACGACCAATGGGCGGTCGAGTCCATGGGAGCGATTCAGGATCGTACCCGGGAACACCTCGGCAGAACAGATGCTGGAATTCGCGAATACCGAAAACTTTTGCTGCGCGCGATCGGTGACCTGGAGGCGGGTCGTCCGCCTGCCCATGCGACTCAAATTATCGGTAGATTTGGGCCTGAGGCTGTTGATGTCATATCCACAGGAACCCGCGGGCAGGATCACTGGCGAGAATTAGACCGGAAACGGCGTGTGAAAAGTCCCTGGAATGCCATACTGGCTGGATCAGCGACCTGCGCGAAGACCGGAACAGACCATGGCAGTGACTGACTCGACCGGGCAGGAGAATTTCGTAGAGCGCTATGCTCTGTGGTCAGACGAACAGCGGGCTGTAGCTGCCGACGTTGTACAAAGCACCGAAAAAAATCTCGACACCCTACGGTTGTCGTTTGCCGATCAGCACGGGGTTCTCCGCGGTAAAAGTCTGGTCGCGGACACTATCGATGTTTTGCTTCGCAATGGCTGCCCGATCACCTCCACACTACTGGCCAAGGATACCTCTCATCGGACGGTTTACCCGGTGTGGTCTGAAGGCGGTGGATTTGGCCTGACTGAAATGACCGGCGCTCGGGACGTCATCATGGTGCCGGACCCGACCACCTTCCGGATTTTGCCGTGGCTTTCGCGGACCGGCTGGATGCTGTGTGACCTGTATTTTGCCGACGGGTCAGCGGTGCCGTTTTCGACGCGCCAGGTCTGTAAAGATGCGATTCAGCAGCTGTCATCCAGAGGTTATACCTATCGCAGCGGTCTGGAGATCGAGTTTCATGTCCTGAAACTGGATAATGCACGACTCACGTTCGCAGATGCTACACAGCCGGGCACGCCGCCTGAGACTTCACTTCTCGCCCAGGGGTTTCAATACTTGACCGAGACCCGGCTGGACGAACTGGAACCGGTCATTGAACTGCTGCGCAGCCAGACGCTCCAGCTCGAACTGCCACTGCGCTCCATGGAGTCCGAATTCGGTCCCAGCCAGATTGAATTCACGTTTCATCCCCAGGACGGACTGCGTACTGCGGATACCGCGGTCCTGTTTCGCAGTGCGGTCAAGCAGATCTGTCGCCGGCACGGTTACCACGCCACGTTTATGTGCCGGCCGGCTCTGCCCAACCTGTTTTCCAGTGGTTGGCATTTGCACCAGTCGCTGGTCAAAGATGCCGATGGCAGCAATGCCTTTGTCCCCGAACAGGTGGGGGAGCGGCTGTCGCCGACGGGTCTGCACTTCCTGGGTGGCATCCTGGCGCATGCCCAGGCCGGCTGCCTGTTTACCACACCAACCATCAACGGTTACAAACGTTACAGGCCGTTTGCACTTGCCCCGGACCGAGTCGGCTGGGGATGGGGGAACCGTGGGGCGATGCTGCGCGTGATTGGTGGTCATACCGACCTGGGCACCCGGATCGAAAACCGGATCGGCGATCCGGCCGCAAACCCTTACCTATACCTGTGTTCCCAGATTATCTCCGGGCTCGACGGGATTGATCGGGCCCTTGACCCCGGCCCGTCGACGGAGACACCCTACCAAACGCAGTCCGAGCCTCTGCCGTCGAGCCTGATGGAGGCCATCGCTGCGTTTCGTGCTGATCCGGTCTTTCGTGAAGCGCTGGGAGAGAGCTTTACCGACTACATCCTGACGCTGAAAGAGGCTGAAGTCGCCCGCTTTCTGTCCGAGGTCACCGACTGGGAACAGAAGGAATACTTCTCACTGTTCTGACGCGGATGTCCGGTCGTCTGCTCAGATGCCCAGGTATCGGTACTTGATGTCGTCGCTGGTAAGCAGTTCCGACGACTGTCCAGACCAGACGGTCTGCCCCTTCTCGATGATGAAGTGTCGATCGGCAATTTTGGCCAGGTCTGCTACGTTCTTGTCGATCACGAGTATCGACATCCCATCTTCCTTTAGTTGTAGCAGGCAGGACCAGATCTCTCGCCGTACCAACGGTGCCAGGCCTTCGGTAGCCTCGTCGAGAATCAGCACTCGAGGGTTGGTCATCAGAGCTCTGCCGATGGCGAGCATCTGCTGTTCACCTCCGGAGAGCAGGTTTCCGAGCCCGTCACGGCGCGCCGCCAGGGCGGGGAACATCTGAAATACCCGCTCGACATCCCAGCCTTGTGCATGGCCTGTGCCGGACCTGGCTGCCGCTACCAGGTTTTCGATCACGGAGAGGTTCGGGAAGACTTGTCGACCTTCAGGAACGAGTCCGATGCCAGCCTGCGCAATGCGATGGCTGGGCAGGTTGGTGATGATTTGATCTTCCCAGGTGATCCGCCCAGCACTCGTCGGGACAATTCCCATGATGCAGTGGACTGAAGTCGTTTTCCCCATTCCGTTTCGACCCATCAGGGTGACGACCTCACCCGGACTGACTTCGAGGTGAACTCCGAACAGGGCCTGGCTCGCACCGTAGTGGGCCTCGATATTTTCGACCCTCAACATGTCAGTCGTGACCGGACTGGTGTGCCATCAGGGCCCGGCCCTGAAGCTGGGCATCTCGTCCAATTCTTCACCGAGATAGGCCTGTCGTACGGCCTTGTCAGATCGAATGGCTTCCGGTTCCCCAGTTGCGATTACGCGGCCTTCGACCAGTACGGTGATCTTGTCCGCAAGGGCAAATACTGCGTCCATGTCGTGTTCTACCAGGATGATCGTGCGTGACCCCTTCAACGCCTGAAGTGTTGCGATCATCCGGGTTGAATCTTCCTGCCCCATGCCAGCCGTGGGTTCGTCAAGCAGTACCAGTACCGGGTCGGTGACCAGCACCATGGCCATCTCCAGCTGACGGTGTTCACCGTGAGACAAGGGCCCGGCAACCTGCATCGCCTGATCCTGGAGGCCAACCCGTTTCAACGCTTCCATTGCCGGTTCGGTCAGGTTCTGATCTCTGCTGGCGTTGCGCCAGAAGCGGTAAGAATGGCCTGCTTTCGCCTGTACGGCGAGGACCACGTTCTCGAGCACCGTCATGTCATGGATGATGCTGGTGATCTGGAAGGAGCGAGCCATGCCCAGGTGTGGGCGCCGGTAGGCCGGCATACGGGTGATATCTTTGCCCTTGAACGTAATTTGACCGGCGTCCGGCATCAACACGCCGGTCAGTTGGGAGACCAGCGTTGTTTTACCGGCGCCGTTGGGGCCGATGATTGCGTGCACCTCGCCTTCGTTAAAATCCAGAGTGACCTGGTTGGTCGCGGCAACGCCGCCGAACGCCTTGTACAGGCCCGAGATGCTCAACAGGGCGTTGGTGGACATGCTATTGCGCTTTGCGCCTGGAAAGCAAGCTGTCGATACCGCCCTTGGCGAACAGCACCACCAGGATGAGGAATATGCCGAATACCAGTTGCCAGTACAGCCATAACCCGGACAGTATCTCCTCAAGCAGCAGGAAGATACTGGCACCAAGAACTGGGCCGAAAATGCTGCCAGCCCCGCCCAGGACCACCATGAAGATCAGTTCACCTGAGCGCGTCCAGTCCATCATTTCCGGGCTGATGAAATTGGTAAAGTTGCCCAGCAATGCACCGGCGTAACCGCAGATTGTGCCCGCAATGACGTAGCAGGCCAGCTTGTAACGGAACGTGTCGAATCCCAGTGACTGCATACGCGGTTCATTTCCCCGTGTACCCTGGATCACCATGCCGAATCGTGAGCGGACGATGCGGTGAACCAGGTATAGAACCGCCAGCAATGAAACAAAACAGACGTAATAAAGAACCGTCGCGTTTTCCAGATTGATGAGACTGCCGAACTCGCTGCGCGTTTCAATCACCAGTCCATCGTCGCCACCGTACTCCTCGATGGAGACAAAGGCGAAAAACACCATTTGCGCAAATGCCATCGTGATCATGATGAAGTTCACGCCGCGTGTCCTGAGGCACACGACGCCGGTCACAAGCGCGAACATGGCGGAAACGCTCGTAGCGATCAGTATGTGAAGATATCCGTTGTAAATCTCGTAGTAGGCCGGTATGCCGACAGCATACGCCCCGATGCCGATGTAGGCCGCGTGGCCGAAGCTGATCATGCGGCCGTAGCCCAGGATCAGATTGAGGCTGATCGCAGCAATGGCCAGGATGACAAAGCGGGTCGCAAGATCGAGAAAAAAGGCATTGTCAGTCAGGCTCACTACGAGGGGCACCAGTGCCAGTCCCGTGATCACTGCTCCGGTGACCCAGTCCCGAAGCGTCATCTTGTTTACGTTCATTGCCAAGGTGACTCAGCGCCCACGTGGTCCGAACAGGCCGGTTGGCCGGACAGCTAAGATCACAGCCATCAGAATATAGATCAGCATTGCCGACACGGCAGGTGCCGAGGTCTCGGCGTTCTGGGCCGACATGAAGAGTTTGAACAGCACATCGAGATAAGATCGCCCCATCGTGTCAATCAACCCGACGATGATGGCCCCGATGAATGCACCCTTGATCGAGCCAATGCCACCGATCACGATGACAACGAATGCCACAATGATGATCTGGTTACCCATCCCGATCGACGCTTCAGTGATTGGGGCGATCATCATCCCAGCAAGGCCGGCGAGTACGGCGCCCAGGACAAATACGATCGAAAACAGCAATCCGATGTTGATGCCGAGTGCACTGATCATGGTCCGGTTCGATGCGCCGGCACGGATGCGCATTCCCAGTCGGGTCTGGGTGACGAGAACGAAAAGACCGAACGCTACCGCGAGACCGGTGACAATGATCGCGATCCGGTAGGTCGGCAGAACGATATCGCTCGTCAGCGCGATCTGCCCATCGAGCCAGGCGGGCAGGGGAATCACCTGGCCATCCGGACCCCAGATCATCTGCGTGAGGGTATCGAACACCAGGATCAGGCCGAAAGTGGCCAGGACATGATCCAGGTGATCGCGCTGATAAAGACGCCGCACCACCACCAGTTCAACCAGCAGGCCGATGACGGCGGTGGCCGGCAGCGCGAGTAGGAGTCCCAGAAGAAACGAGTCAAGCCACTGGGTGAAGGTGGCGCAGAAGAACGCACCGACCATATACAGCGAACCGTGCGCCAGGTTGACGAAATCCATGATACCGAAGATCAGGGTCAACCCCGAAGCAAGGAGAAATAGCAGGATACCGAGTTGCAGACCGTTGAGCAGTTGTACGGTCAGCAGTGTCCAGTCCATGATTTTTCTGATTCAGCGGAGAGTGAGGTCCGGACCAGCAGAGCTCGCCCGGCAGACTCTTGCGGGTCTGCCGGGCTGATTTAACGTTGATAGAAGCAGGTTACAGATTGCACTGGTCGTGGTAGCTGTCCTGGTGATCGGTCAGAACGGTTGACACGTGCGACACGAACCAGTCCCCGGCGGCGTCTTCCTTCACCGTGCGCAGATAGAAATTCTGGATCGGGAAGTGATTCGGTCCATAGCGGAATTTACCGCGGACACTCGGGAAATCTGCTTTCATCATAGCGGCACGTATACCGTCCTGGTCATCCATATTGCCGTCGACGGCGTCAACACCGCTCTTGATCAGCATGATGGCATCATAGGATTGCGCGGCGTAGTGGGTCGGGTAGCGCCCGGTCTTGGCTTTGAAGTCCGCAACAAAACGCTTGTTTGTCGCGTTGTCCAGATCAGGTGCCCAGAACATCGTGTTCCAGGAGCCGAGAACCCCACCGAGTTTAGCTTTCTGCAGACGGCCCAGTGACAGGGCATCAACAGTGAACACGGTATAGAGCGGGATCACCCCACGAAGGCCTGCCTGTTGGTATTGCTTGATGAAAGCAGGTCCGGCGGGGCCGGGATAGAATACAAAAATGGCGTCGGCACCAGATGCCTTGGCCTTCGCCAACTCGGCCGAGAAATCAAGCTGCATATCCTTGCCCCACTTGGTCATGTCTTTGCCGACG
This sequence comes from Gammaproteobacteria bacterium, assembly GCA_022450155.1. Classification (NCBI taxonomy): domain Bacteria; kingdom Pseudomonadati; phylum Pseudomonadota; class Gammaproteobacteria; species Gammaproteobacteria bacterium. The sequence goes on from JAKUQR010000006.1 coordinate 62,996, forward strand.
ATCTCGCCCTTGAAAGTACGTTGGACTCCGGACACCATGTTCTTGCCGGCGGCATAGTTGGGCGACATGATGTAAAGCTTTTTCACCCCTTTCGCGTTCAGCACTTCGCCGGTGGCCATCGGGTTCTGGTCGTTCTGCCAGGAAGAGGAGAAGAAATTTTTGTGACATAGCTTACCGGCCAGAAGTGAGGGGCCGGCATTGGCACTGATCAGGAACTTGCCCGCGTCGAGCGCAGATTTACGGGAAGCCAGCAGTACGTGTGACCAGATATAGCCGGTGACGAAATGCACGTCATCCTGTTTCACCAGCTTGTCGGTTTTCTGCTTGCCGATCTCCGGCTTGAAGCCGTCGTCTTCGACGATGAACTCGACGTCCTTTCCACCCATCTTGTGACCAATGTGATCGAGCGCAATATTGGCGGCTTCTACCATGTCACGCCCCATAGCACCAGCAGGGGTTGTCAACGTGGTGACGAAACCGATCTTGACCGTACTGGCTGCAGCTGCGGGCAACGCAACCAGAGCAGCGGCCAATGACAGAAAAACAATTCGAAGTCTCATATCCAATTCCTCCCTCTTCGTTCTAATCTGCCCGTTGATCGGGCTGGGTTTATAGTCGTGGTGAGAGGCGGGCCGGTTTACGATGATCACCACCCTGGAAGCCGTGCCAGCACGCCGATCTCCACAGCGTTCCGCATGTGCATGCGAATTGTCGAACACTGTAATATGATCTTTTGATCGGTGCAACTTGGCCGTAACCGAACTGCCAGAGTGGATGGAAACCTGCATGCCTGCGTTCGTTACGGTAATGTTTATCAGAAGGAGTATCCGTTTGAGGTGGTGAAAGGATTCGGTCTGGTTGCCTGTTGCCAGAGAAAACATATGTCAAAGCTCGAAAAATCAGTCAACGCAGTAGATGGTCCAGTGGCTGAGGACCTGGTTGGCGAAGTATGGCCCAGTGCTGAACCAGCTGAAGATCCGGTTTTATACGGTTACGCTGTGCTGGAACCCCATGACCCAGTTGAGGTCCGCAGCTTGCAGACATTTCACCTAACTTATACGGTTGGGCGCTATGGTCTGGACGACACTGGGTCTATACGGGTCGTGTTCCGGGCAATGGGAGACGGCCAGGCATTGCAGTCCTCAGATCCGAAGTCACCTAACTATGTCACGGCCAGGTCGAGTAGCGGGATACCCCTGGCAGTTGAATACCGTCATCGTGGTGTGTCTGCCCGGCCACGCTGGAAATCCCTGACCGTGACCGTTAACGGGGGTTACCTGAAGGAAGGTGATGTCATCACTATTGTATTTGGCGATACCTCGGGCGGTTCGCCAGGTATGCGGGTTCAGACCATGGCTGACGGTGGGTTTGAGTTCAAGGTTCTGGCCGATGTCTGTGCTGTTGGACAGTTTGTGCCGATCCCTGACACACCAACGGTTTCAATCGTTCCCGGGCCTCCGGTCGTTTGGAAAGCCGTTCTGCCGTCTTTGCGACGACCTGGTGAGCACTTTCGGTTTGGACTTAAAGCTGAAGACAAGTGGGGCAACCCGACCGACCGCGCCATAGGCAGCTTCATTTTCCAGACCAATATTGCGGTAGACGGACTGCCTGGTACGTTCGAATATCTCCTAGGTAAAAAAGCGATCGTCTTTGACGATCTGAGTGTTGCTGAACCCGGTGTGCTGCGTATCCAGGTGCGTGACACGACGAGTGCTATCGTCGCCGAGTCGCATCCCCTGGTGATCCGGGAGGGGTCCTTTGCCGGTTATTGGGGTGACATGCATGGGCAAAGTGGTGAGTCAATCGGGATCACAACGTCTCGTCAGTACTTCGACTTCGCTCGCAACAAGGCGTTTCTGGATGCAACAGGTCACCAGGCGAATGATTTTCAGATCAACAATGCTTTCTGGGCTTATCTCAACGAACTGAGTGCCGAGTATAACGACGAGGGAACGTTTGTGACCCTGCCAGGATACGAGTGGTCGGGCAATACAGCGGTTGGCGGTGATCGCAACGTCTACTTTCGCAGCGAAGGACGTCAGATTCGTCGATCATCCCATGCACTGTTAACCGATCGTTCCGACCTCGACACAGATGCATCTGACGCCAATAGGCTGTTTGAAGTGCTACAGGAAGAAGATTGTGTCGTCTACGCCCACGTCGGCGGCCGCTACGCGGACACGGCCTATGCCCATGACCCCCGGCTTGAGACGGCGATGGAAATTCATTCGGCATGGGGAACGTTTGAGTGGTTGCTGACCGATGGGTTTGCGCTCGGTCATCGTTGCGGTGTGGTCTGCAATAGCGATGGTCACAAGGGTCGTCCGGGTGCAAGCTACCCAGGGGCGGCGACCTTTGGCGCTTATGGTGGGCTGACTTGTTTTTACGCCGAAGAGCTGAGCCGTGACGGGCTGTTCGCGTGTCTGCGGCGACGCCACCACTACGGCACTACCGGAACCCGCCTGCACCTGGACGTGCGCGCACAACTGTCCGGCGGCGGGCAGCTTTTTGAGCGTGATCCAAAAGTCTTTCCCGATGCCGCCTCGTCGGTCGTCGACGAGGTAATGATGGGTGATATCGTCCAGACCGATGGCGACACACTCAGCTTGAGAATCGAGGTGATCACCCAGTCGCCGATTGAACGAATCGAGGTGCGAAATGGCAAGGATGTGTTACGGACCTTGCGGCCTTATACGGTGGATGACCTGGGTGGTCGTGTCCGGGTTCTGTGGGGAGGTGCGGAGTACCGTGGTCGGGGGCGGACGACCTACTGGAAGGGCCGGGCGCGTTTTCAAGGCACTACCATACAGCGTATGAACAAGATCAACATCTGGAATCACGAAAAACTAGTCGATCAGCAAGGGTCCGATACCGTGCAGTTCGATACGATCACGACAGGGAATTATGCGGGGTTCGATGTTTGGCTGGACAGCGTTGCAGATAGCCGGATCGACCTGACGACCAATCACGGCGGGCTCGCCACAGCATTGGATGACATCGGTATCGATGACTTGGTGATGGAGGCCGGTGGACTTGAACGGCGGATAAAGCTCTTCCGCCTGCCGGACGAGAATCCACATCGGGAAATGATTGAAACGGTAGCAGTGCCGATTCGACCAGTGGGCGACAATCCTGTCTGGGTTTCGGTATATACCGAGGATGGCTTCCAGGCTTGGAGCAGCCCGATTTTTGTCTATCGTGAGGAAGGTTGACCATTTTGCTTTGTTTGTCGGCTAAGACATCAAAGGCTCAACCTGCATGACCGAGAAATGCCCTGGCCCCCACATTCCGGGTCCAGTAGTCTTTCCGCTGCACAGAAAACTGGGTATGGGAAGAGCACCATCTTCGTAGATATGATGAGCTGGCAAACTGCGTTTCCAACGCGCACATGAACGAACTGGGTAGGGATATCTTTCGTGAGCCCCATAAATGCAAACGTGGTGGCGTAGGCTGATTCAGACGAGGCTTTTATTTACCGGTAAAGATCGGTTTTCGCCGCTCGATAAAAGCCGTTTGGCCCTCAGCGTAATCCCGAGAAGATCGGGTAAGTTCGCGCCAGTTCATGCCCGCACGTCGGCCTGCTGCTTCATCTTCAAAGACGGCCCGCCAGAGCGTTTCCTTTTGGGCCTGAACCGCCAGGGGTGCACAGCTTTGCGCAATTTCTGTCGCGAGCTCGAATGCCCGGGACTGTGCCTGGCCCGCTGGCGTGATGATTTCCACCAGTCCAGCTGCCTGGCACCAGGCCGCATCCTTGGCATCGCCCGGTGCGAGCAGCGCAAAGGCCTTGGCGTAGCCGAGCTTACGGGCGAGTTTAAGGGGAATGTCCACGGCATTGATCCCGATCCGGGCCTCGGACACGGCGACTTTGACGGTTTCGTCAGCGACCACCAGGTCGCAGGCGAGCATGAGATTCACGCCTTCGCCAATACAGTGCCCATGGACTGCAGCAATGATCGGTTTGGCGGTGACCATGTTATCGTCGCTGATCAGGGGGCCGTAACCCTCAAAGGTGCCGGCCTCCATGTCTGCAGCGATCGCCTTGACGTCGGCACCCGCAGAAAATGCGCGGTCTCCCGCTGCCTGCAAAACACCGACGTATGCAGTACTGTCGTCACGGAAAAGTTGCAGCGCGTGGTTAACGCCATCATACATGTCCCGATCAAATGCGTTCAGTACTGCAGGGCGATTCAGGGTGATCACGGCCACGTGGCCTCGGTTTTCGTACAAAACACGTTCCTGCGTACTCATTGGTCTGCCTCCTCAACCAGGCGGGTCTTTCCGGTCGCACCTTTTAATAGTTCAAACTCACCTTCATCGATAAAGTTGAATGTAGCCCGAAATCGAAGCTGATGATGGATGGCATTGTCGAGATCACCGGCAAGCGCCTGTTTTTGTTCATCGGGCAAACCCGCTTTGACTTCGACTTTTACGAGTACCGGTGCCGGGACTACCGGACCGGGGCCGGATTTAACGATACGAATATTGCCGGTTGTGAGGTCGGAGGTTTTATTGATCACATCGCGGACGGCGTTGGGAAATACGTTAACACCCTTGACCAGCAGCATGTCGTCGACACGGCCCTTGAACAGCATACGGGGGCCGGGGCGGCCGCAGCGGCACGGTTCGGTGGCGACCTGAATGATGTCTTTATCCCGCCAGCGGATCAGCGGCCCGCACTCCCGTTCTAGACCCGTAAACACGATCTCTCCTTCAACACCGTCCTCAATGGGCAGGGACTGGAGTGTTCCAGGATCGCAGATCTCGAACATGGCGTTGTCCTCGGCATAGAAGTGTATGCCGTTGTGCTCTTCGCAGGAAATGCCGGTTGGGCTGTGGCAGCCGGTTGCGCCCATGATGTCGTGCACCATCGCGCCGCCAAACCCTTTTTCCAGAGGCTCGTAGATCTCCGGTATTGAGCCACCGGGTTCACCAAATACGACTACCTTTTCCAGTCCCAGTGTTCGCGGATCTATCCCAGTACGCTCTTCCATGTGTTTGACCAGATACTGAGCAAAGGACACTGTGCATTTAATCGATTTGGGTCGGGTATCGCGAGCGATCTGGGCGACCCGTTCAACTCCGCTGAGCGCACCGACCGGTACCAAGCACACGCCATAAGCCATCATTGAGTCAACACCCGGGATACCGGCAATCCACATTGACAGTACGCTGGCGTGCATGACCACATCACCGGGTTCTATGCCGAGGCGAACCAGGGCACGGGCCTGGTTTTCGTTGGTAATTTCACGGTCGGTCAGGGTAAAGCCGCTATAGGTTGGTGATCCGGTCGTTCCGGAGGAGGATGACACGCGGTTTACAGCCTTGGGATTACAGGTGATGTGCAGACCGAATGTGTGCCCCGCTTGTTCCCTGGCCGCTTCTTGGCTGGCGCGCTCTTCGTCTTTATCGAAAAACGGATAGTCCTGGTAGTGTTCGAGGCTTTTCAAGTTCTGAGGGTTCACGCCAGCTTTATCGAACTTAACCCGATAATAGGGCGATTGTTCATAGACCCGGCTGAGGAGGGACTTGAGCTTGATAAGCTGTAGTGCTCGCGTTTCAGCGCGCGACATCAGTTCCTTTTTTGGGTTCCACAGGCGTTGTGCCATGGTTTTAAGTTTTCCCGTGTTTCAGCCAGTGATCAACATACCCGGTATTTCGATCGTAAACCAGGGTCACTGATTAAGGTTGAATGATATTCTTCCGGTTAACCGGAGACAGTTCAGAAGGGGCGAAGCTGATGAGCGATAACAACATGACGGATCAGGTGGCCATAGTGACGGGAGCTGCCAGAGGCTTCGGGCTGGCGATTTCTGAGCGTTTGATGCAAAGCGGTGTTCGTGTATTTGGTTGGGATCAGGAGCCGTCCCCAATCGTGGGTGACAGAAGGTTTCTCGGGGTTGAACGGATCGATGTCACTGACCAAGATGCGGTTCAATCAGCCGTCGAGGCAGCACTGTCAACGGCAGGACAGATCCATATCCTGGTCAACAATGCGGGTGTCAACGGTCCCCAGGTGCCGGTTGAGGACTATCCACTGGAAAACTGGGAGAGGGTAATTGCGGTCGATCTGACTGCAGTCTTTCTATGTACGCGTGCCATCGTTCCACATATGAAACAATCCGGATACGGACGAATTGTCAGCATTGCCAGCCAGGCCGGTAAAGAAGGGATCGCCAATGTCAGTGCCTATAATGCAGCCAAGGCCGGTGTCATTGGATTTATGAAGGGCATTTCTGGCGAGTTGGCATCATTTGGTATCACTGCCAACAGTATTACCCCAACCCTTGCCGAAACAGATCTCATGAAAGAGATGAGTGACGACTATATCGCCGGGATCAAAGAAAGGACTCTGATGGGTCGTCTATGCCGGGTCGAAGAGGTGGCCGACATGGTGGCCTTCGTGGCGAGTCCGGCCTGCAGTTATTCCACCGGGGCCTGTTTCGATGTATCAGGCGGTAGAGCACAGTACTAAGAGCGGCTATTTATTGTGCCGGAAAGCCACTGGATTCTTCTGCATTGTGTCGTTTTCTGTGCTGCTCTGGTCCAGGCTGCAACCGGATTTGGTTTTGGCTTAATTGCTGTATCAGTGCTGCTGATTGTGTTGAACAGCAGTGCTGCGATTCAAGTTGCTATTATGCTGAGTCTGCTGATTGCTCTGATTCTCGTGCCATCGCTGCGATCATTCGTGGACCGGCGCCTGCTCAGATTATTTGTGATTGGGGCAGGTGTGGGTGTACCCCTGGGCGTCGTTATTTTTCTAGTTATTGATCTGATTCTACTGAAAGTTCTGACTGGATTGGTTGTAATGATATCTGTCCTGTTTATAACGGGCCGGGTCGGCGGTCGTGCGAACATGCTATCTACTCCTTCGAGTAGAGTGAGGGACCTGACAGTCGGCATAATGGCCGGAATCATGAATGCGAGTCTCGCGATACCAGGTCCACTGCCAGTCGCCCGAATGGTTCGTTTAGGAGCTACACCGGAAACGATCCGGGCGACAATCCTGGCCCTTTTTGTGTTTTCCTATCCGGTGGCAATTACATTACAGGCTTTGATGGCCGGGGTGAGCCCTGCTACATTAAAAGTCACCGCTGCGCTCATACCGGCGACATTAGTCGGAATACTGATCGGCCGAATACTGGCGTCGCGAATCACGGAGCGCATGTTCATCAGAATCACGGTTGTTTTACTCACCGCTACCTCGCTGGGTCTTTTTGTTAACGCGGGGTATGTTCTAGTGAGGACCTGATCGTGGGAAATGGTCTGGAAAGGCTCGAAAAACTGCCTCGCGCTGTTCTGGCCCATACACCCACCCCTATCGAGCATCTTCCGAACCTGAGCGTGAAAATCGGCGGTGCGGTGCTGTACGTCAAGCGTGATGATTGCACCGGTCTTGCTCTTGGCGGTAACAAGGCGCGCCAGCTCGAGTACTACATTGGTGATGCTCTTTCACAAGATGCCGATACGATCCTGATTACTGGTGCAGTGCAGTCGAACTTCGTACGCGCGGCGGCGGCTGCAGCAGCTCGATATGGACTGGCCTGCCACATTCAGCTCGAAGAACGGGTGAAGAGTGAGGACGCTTTATACCGGAATTCAGGAAACGTACTTCTCAATCAGTTGCTTGGCGCGACTATTCACAGTTATCCAGATGGTGAGGATGAGTCAGGAGCCGACTTGAGTATTCACGAGATCGCAGATGTTCTCAGGGCGCAGGGGAGCCGGCCGTATGTTATTCCTCTGGCCCCTGGTCATCCGCCACTTGGGGCGTTGGGTTATGTGGTTGCGGCACAGGAAATAGTCTCGCAACTGACTGCGATGGATCAAGCAGTCAGTGAGATCGTGGTGGCATCCGGCAGCGGACACACACACGCTGGTTTGCTGTTTGGGCTGCGGATGCTGGGATCGTCGATTCGCGTGCTGGGTATCTGTGTACGCCGAGATTCCGGTGCGCAGGCGCTTAGAATTCGAGCGCGGTGCCGCGAGATCTCAGAACTGCTGGAAGTGCAGTCCCCAGTCACAGACGCAGATATTTATCTGCAGGACGACTTTCTTGCGCCTGGTTACGGCCAGCTGAATCCCCCGACCCGCGAGGCGATCAAGCTGGGAGCGCACCACGAAGCGCTCCTGCTTGATCCTGTCTATACTGGAAAAGCGTTCGCTGGCTGTCTGCAACGAGCACAGGAGCTTGATTCCCAGGACACGCTTCTGTTTGTTCATACTGGCGGGACCCCGGGGATCTTTGCTTACGGTGCACAGCTGTTGGAGGGACAGTGATGGCGTTCAAGGATCTGGAAAGACTTACCCGCACACCCGAGGGTGTTACGACATTTATTGAACGGCCTGACGGTACCCGTCTGCATTGTATTGCAGTGGGGGAAGGACCAGTGGTGGTACTGGCCCACGGGATCTTTAACGAACTGCGTTGTTTTAACCTTGTGCTAGAGCAACTGCTCAACAGACATGTTCGAATCATCCTTTTCGACCAGCGGGGACACGGGCAGTCGAGCATCGGTGCCGATGGTCTCGGGTCGCGTCAGATGGCGGGTGATTACAAGGCGGTGCTCGAGCATTTCGACGTTACAGACGGCATACTGGTGGGACACTCGATGGGGGCTTTTCTGGCCGTGGTACTGGCTGAAAACCATCCAACGGTGGTGGAGGCAAGACTGCGGGCAATGTTGCTGGTCAGTGGGCATGCGGGGATCGCCGCTAAGGGCAGTCTCCAGAACCAACTACAGATTCCGCTGATCAGGGTTGGTCTGATGCCGTTGATCCTGTCCTCGAAGTGGTTGGGTCGTTTATTCATTCGTACGCTCTTTGGAAAAGTCGCCCAGGAAGAGCATGTTGAAGTCACCCGCGCGATACTGGGTGCAAATAGTACAAAGGACCGGGTAGCGCTGGTTGATTTTCAGGTCAGGGAGGATCATTACCCGGCTTTAGGCCAGATCAAAGTGCCGACAATCGTTGTTTGCGGTGAGCAGGATAGAACCTGTCCACGGTGGCATTCAGAAAGGCTGGGTGCTGAGATTCCAGGTGCCCGTAATACATGGCTGCCTGACGTAGGGCATGTAGTGGTCTACGAGGCGCCCGAGATTATTGACCGTGAGGTGGCATCGCTGATCAGTTGATGCCCGGTCCGGGAAACCAATCGGTGGTCATCAGGGGAGGCAGATATGAATACGGTAGAAAGTGGTCACGCGGTGCGTACAGTGCCCGTCTATGAAGTGTTGGCAGCCGATATCAAATCGCTCGGCGTTGAAGCAGTGTTTGGTTTGATGAGTGATGACACAGCGTTGTTCGTGACCGCGCTCGACATGGCCGGTATAACCTTTCATGGTGCCCGGCACGAGAATGCGGCCATCTCGATGGCCGAGGGCTACGCCTCGGCCACTGGTTCCTTGGGTATAGCAGTGATCGGGCGAGGACCGGCTACAGCCAATGGTCTGCATGCCGCTGTTTACGCTGCCCGCACCGGTTCGCGTGTGCTCATTATTTACGGAGACGCTGCCTTTGGAACGTCATCGACCAACGCACTGGGCCCTGACTACAAAGCGTTCAATGCCCTGGGCGTGTTGACCGCCGCTGGATTGCAGGTGCTTCGCGCGACAAGTGCTATCGGGGCACGCACGACGCTGGCAGATGCTGCTGCGCTGGCTATGCAGGGCAACGCGGTTGCTCTGTTGCTGCCGACCAGCATTCAACTCGCAAAATTCGAGTGGGACGATGGCGATCCAGCACCATCTGTCGTGGTGCCGGAAGCCCAGACAGATTCTGCGCGACCCGAGGCAGTTCAATCGGCAGTCGATTGTCTGAGTCGGAGTGAACGGCCCTTGATTATTGCCGGTCTGGGCGCACACCGCGCCGGTGCGAGAGAAGCTTTGGAACAACTTGCTGATCGGCTTGGTGCCCTGCTGTTGACCACGGCACGGGCCAAGGAGATGTTCCGGGGTCACCCTTATCAGATCGGGATTATCGGTTCTTTCACGCACTCGGTGGGGCGACGTTACATCGATCAGGCAGACAGCATCATAGTTTTTGGTGCCAGTCTCAATTTCTGGACAACCAGTTTTGGCTCTGCGGTCCCGGCTGTGCCCTTGATCCAGGTCGATAGCGAACGAACCCACATTGGTCGGTGGTATTCGGCTGACGTAGCACTGGTGGGCGACGCAAAGCAGGTCTGCGAACAGTTGCTGGCGCTACTGCCAGTGCGGTCGATGGAAGACCGGCCCTTTCATACCTCCGAAACGCGTCAGCGCATTGCAGAATTCGACCCGGCAGGTGATTTCCTAGCCGCACATACGGCCCGTACTATTGACCCCAGATCATTGGGTATCGCACTGGATCGAATACTGCCCGAACAACGCAACCTGGTCTACGATGCGGGTAATTTTCTCGGCATCGTGCCTTACATTTCGGTACCAGGCCCGGATCATTTCAAGTTCACCACAAATTTTGCGTCCATCGGCCTTGGGTTTGGTACGGCGTTGGGTGTTGCCCGTGCGCGGTCTGGTAGCACGACCGTGCTGATTGTGGGTGATGGCGGATTCCTGATGACCATCAGCGAACTAGAAACGGTTGTTCGCGAAGATTTGCCGTTGATTATCGTGGTGATGAACGATTGTGCCTATGGTGCCGAACTGCACTTCTTAAAGATGCACCAGCGTCCGGTAGACACGTCGGTGTTTCCGGATGTGGACTTTGCACCCATCGCCGAAGGGTTTGCTTTTGAGGCATTTACAATCCGGACCATGGACGATCTAGAACAGGCAGCGCCCTCGATACGTTCACTGGAAGGACCTATCCTGCTCGACTGCAAGATCAATGCCGATATTGCAGGGTCGTTCATGAGCGAACTGGCAGCATTTGAGGGAGGCGAAGACTGACGCCACTTGCGCTGCCATCGTTGCAAGGCGATCCCGCGCCTCGGTCAACTACTGGCCGGGCACGTTATCCTGAAACCCTGGCCGGGAAATAGGAGGAATCAGCCGACCGGGTAGAAATACCCGGCCAAGGGTCAGTACCGGGTGGACTACCGGTTATCGCCAGAATGTCTGGTGGTAGGCAACCCAGGTCTGAAAGCCCTGGGGCGACTGAAACTGACTCGAGTGTGTCTGAAATCGACTCGGTGGTTCAATGCCGATGTCCCGCAGCAGGTGACTGGGTAGTGACCGGATCAGTTGATCTCGCTGGCGGTAGGCACGGGTTCTGCGATGCTTATCAACCGGATTTGCCCATAGCGCGTTTATTACGCGACTCATTGCGCGGCCCAACTGACCGACGAACAGGCGTATTGTTTGGGCCCGGGCTCGCTGGGCGCGCCGCATGACGATGCCATAGTCGAGAATACTGAATTCTTTTGAGTCCAGTACGGTCAGCAGTGCCGACTCAGGTCCTTTGAGAACATGTTCGTCGTTTGCGGCGGTCCATTTTGCGACCGTCTGGTCGAGGAATCGGGGTGGTGATTTAGACATATTAGTTTAATTAATCCATAAAGTAGAGAGCGAAAAGGCTTGAACGATTAAATCGGTGCGAAATTTATAGGAAATAAAAGGAGTCGACAAACGATATATTCTTTGTTCATAGTTAGAATAACTAAATCGATCTGGCAAGTCACAGTAAGTGGGAGCAAAATTTCTAGATTGCCGTGAATGTGACCGGGGTCCTGCTGGCCCAATTGCCAAACGGTCCGGTTGTGGTAGTTTGCAGCGATCGTTTCCCCCTTAATCACACCGAGGAGGTTAAGACGATGACGCCACCCGACGGTTCCGTGCGGGGGCGGTAAGAGCCACAATGGGCTGCCGCCCCCGTTTGAATTTGGAGGGTGGGGAGCCATCCGCGTACCACGCGGAAATCAGCGGTAAAATCCCGATTGTTTTCGCCTTTAACCGGGTGCTGGGTCTAAGCCAAATTATCGGGTGATTTTGCGCCAGGGTGCTTTGGTGAACAGGCAAAGAAAATCGAGCGCCAGTGTTGCCCCAGCCAGTGCGGTAATCTCAGCGTGGTCGTAAGGCGGAGCCACTTCCATCAGATCAGCTCCCACGATGTTGATACCGGCCAGACCTTTCACAATTTCCCTGGCCTGGCTGGTAGTGAGCCCAGCACAGACGGGCGTACCGGTACCCGGGGCATATGCGGGATCCAGACAATCGATGTCAAAGGTCAGGTAGGTTTTGTTGTCCCCAACAATCTTGCGGATGTGTTCGATTACGGCATCCGTACCGTGGTGTTGCACCCAGGGACCATCGAGGATATTGAAACCCAGGGTGTCCTGGTTGTCGGTCCGCAGGCCGATCTGAACAGATGTCGCAGGATCGAGGAACCCCTGTTGTGTTGCATGCCAAAACATGGTGCCGTGATTCACGCCATCAGCATGTTCATCAGGCCAGGTGTCACTGTGCGCGTCGAAGTGGATTAGGGAAATCGGCTTACCGTGTTTTCCAGCGTGTGCTTTGATCAGTGGTAAGCTGATGAAATGGTCGCCTCCCAGTGACAGCACCATGACATCCTGGTCCAGCATCCAGGAGATGTATTCTTCGATTTGCTGAGGGACCTTTGCTGGCTGAGCAAAGTCGAACGGTAGATCACCGTGATCACAGATTCGCATCTCGCGGATGGGGTGAAAATCCCAGCCGTAAACGCGGGTACCGAATGCTAGGCTTACCGATGCGTTCCGGATTCCACGAGGTCCGAAACGGGCGCCCGGGCGGTTAGTCGTTGCCGTGTCGAAGGGGATACCGACTACGGTAGCGTCTATATCACTGAGATCTTTTTGATAGGGCCGGCGGAGAAAACTGGTCACACCGGCGTAGGTGGTTTCTTCCGGCAGCGAGTGAATGTCCAACGTCGTCAGTGCGCCATCGGTTGTCATCCTGGGTTTATCTGTCATGACGTGTGCTCAGTAAAAGTGTGGTCAGTGATGGACTCAGTAGTCGGGGATTCTTATGGCGAGACCGCGGGTTCAAGAGGTTGCATCGGATCTTTATGGGTCCTGGAGTCCGGCAATGCTATTTCGGTCCGTGTTGGTGAGATAAATCTGACCCTGGAGGTCCGCCACATGCTCGTGGAAGTCGACGGCATCAGAAGACATGGTGGATTCCGGAGTGATCTCTTCGTTGAAGTGGCGAAAGCGGTCTTCTCCACTGACCAGTGTCGCATAATCCTCGTCGATTCGGGTCTGACGGGCGCTGGGTGTGATATAGCGTATAGCAACGCCGACGCGCCTCTTGCTAGAACAATTCGGCGTTGACGCATGAAACATATCAACATGATGAATTGATGCTTCGCCGGCTTTGAGTTCGACCCAGACAGATATTTCTTCGTTAATCCCATCTTGTATGGTCTGGCCACGGGTCAGGATATTGTTTGCGTCCTGGGTATCCTGGTGCTCCACCTGGCCCTTGTGGTGGCTGCCCGGAATCATGCGCATGCATCCATTCTCTCGGGTAGTATCTGTCAGAGCCACCCAGACCGTCAGCACTTGGTCACTGTCGAGGCCCCAGTGGGCGCTATCCTGGTGCCAGGAAACAAAGCGGCCATCACCAGGCTCCTTGGGGTAGATATGGGTGGTCCAAACCATCAGGTCATTCCCCAGGATAGCGCGCACCAGGTCAAGAATTGCCGGGTGCCGCATGAGTCGGTTGAACCAGGGAAACACAAGATGCGACTTGTAGCGCCACTTGCCATTGATCGGACCGCCAGAATTGGTTTCGTAGACTTCGAGTTCAGCGAGGTAGTTGGCCGCGTCGGCGGCACTCATCACACGCCGCGGAAAAATCAGGCCCGTGTCGTGGTACTGCGTGACCTCATCGGCCGAAACCGCCATGGTGACCTCCTTCGATGAACGAATGATTATGCATCAGAGAATACCCGTCACCAATAATATCCTCCCGGCGGTCATTCCAATGCCAGCGACTTAGCGCGCACTCAGTCTGATGTCAGTCGGGTGTGCCACTCAGCGATGGATTCATCGGGATATTCATCGAAACAACGGTCCATTTCTGCACTAAAAGTCTGCACCCACCCCGGTTTGTAGTTCAGCATCATGTGGGTGTAATAGGGTGGTCTGGGCAGTTCAGAATCGACAGAACTGGCGATCGGATGCATAAAGTCCGGCCAGTCGCTGTGCCAGGCCCAGAGGTGACTTCCACAATGGCGACAGAACAATCGCCGGTGCTCACTCTTTCGGGATTCCGGGGCGCAGAGCTTTGCCTGGTAAGTCGCAAGGTGTTTTTCCCCGTTGATCTTTAATGTACGGGCGTCCGCCAGGAGGTTGGTCGCGTAGCCTTCGCCGCCGCTTGTCTTACGGCAAATAGAGCAGTAACACTTCTGATAGGGGTAAGGGCCGTCGGAATCGACCTGGTAACCAACGGCGCCGCAGTGACAACTGCCAGAGATCTTCACAGTGTTCGGGTCCTCATCGAGATTTTCATTAATTGATTAACTGTGGGCCAAACAGGTAGGGGTGCAGGAACACCAGTACAGCAAATACAACAGCACCCGCCACAACCGTAATGACATCCCGGAAAACAGGTTGTGGTTCAGTTATTTTCCCTGTTTTTCGTAGGGTGGCCGAGACGATGCCCAAAAGCGAATAAACGAGGAAGCTGCCGAACAGCAGCAGCGAGGCCATGTCGCCATTTGCGCACAGGTGTGCTAATGCCCAGAGTGTCACTCCCCACAGCATCGGGTGACGCACCAGCCGCTTGATATTACCCGGCATGTGGCTGGCTGCCAGCAGGATCAAGGCAGTTAGAACGAGTGGAAATGCTACAGTCTGTTCCCAATCGGGCGGTGTCCACAGGTGGACATAGCCGGCAGTCGCCTTGCCCCAGATGATCAGGATCAGTCCTGCAGCCGCCACAGCGGTGTAGATCAGTTTGTAGGTGTTTTCTCCCAATCGCTGTACTGCTCTGCGTCGCAGGGGAGGAAGGCTTGGGACCAGGTGGATCGTAAAAAAGACCACAATGCCGACTATCAGCAGTGTCATCATGTTGCTCCAGTTTGTTTTGCAGAACACAGGCCGCAGTGCAGCCCATCAAGTGGGATGTTCACCTATCTTACTCGGCAGTCCGGCTTGTCCGACACTGGGCCAGTGTCAATCACGAGTGAATATAACTTTACTCGACCCTGATTTTCTGCACAATGACGAGCGACTCCCTGGAGGGATCGATGGCGAGTGCAATTAACACAGACGGTATTGCAGGGCAGAATAAGTCTTCTTGGAATTATCAACCCTTACTTCCAATTGAAGGGGTGCCGGTTTTTGTTTGGCCCCCGCGGCCGGTTGCAGCGATTAAATACCTGCTGTCCAGGGCCTACCTGTTTTCAGTTGTCATGCCATTTGGGTTGTTTGCGCTGATTACCTGGGCTTACCTGCAGCCTGCGATTACGCGCTGTGCCACATTCGAGTTCAGCTGGATCGCCCAGATGTATCTGCGTAATCTCATGCTCTTCGTGCTGATCGTGGGTGGTCTTCATCTCTATTTTTTTACCTTCAAGCGTCAGGGCAAACAGCTCAAGTTCAGTGGTCAGGCGCTCGGTCGGGACGACCGAAAGTTTTTTGCCCGTGACCAGGTGTGGGACAACGTCTTCTGGAGTTGTGTCAGCGGTGTGACGTTGTGGACAGCCTATGAAGTGTTTTTTATGTGGAGTTATGCGAACGAGCTGTTGCCGTTCTATCTTGACTGGCGCGAGCATCCCGTCTGGTTTGTGTTGATATTATTTGCGATCCCATTTTGGGATTCGATCCACTTCTACTTCATCCATCGTTTGCTTCATTGGAAGCCACTCTACCGGGTCGCCCATGCGGTTCATCACCGCAATGTGAGCACCGGCCCCTGGTCAGGGTTTTCGATGCACCCGCTTGAACACCTCATTTACCTCAGCAACGTACTGATCCACATTCTGTTTGCTTCCCATCCGGTGCATATCTTCTTCCACCTGCAGTGGAACGCCATCGGTGCCGGTACGAGTCATAGCGGCTACGAATCTTTGACTGTCTGTGGGAAGCCAGTGATTGGATTGAGTCCATTCCACCATCAACTGCACCATCGGCTGTACAACTGCAACTATGGCAATAGCCTGGTGCCCATGGACAAATTATTTGGTTCCGATCATGACGGTACCGACGAGGCCTGGAGTGCTATCCGGAATGGTCGGCGGGTGAGGGTGGCCGAGGCCTGAAGCGGCGGCTAAATCAGCTGAGCTTTACTTGCCAGTTTGGACGATTAATTTTACGACCCTAACCGCTCTGCAATAGAGAGGATACGCTGCATCTCGCGTAATATCGGTTTTTCAATCAGCTTACCATCGACAACCACCAGTCCTGTATCCGCTTCAGAAAACGCGTTCAGAATGCGGCGCGCGTGCGCAATTTCTGCATCACTGGGTGTGAAGACATCGTTAAGAATCGGAATCTGTTTGGGATGAATTGAGCCCTTGCCGCCGAACCCCAGTTCGCGTGCAAGCCTTGCTTCTTCAGCCATGCCATCGGGGTCCTCCAGGTCGAGATAAGGTACGTCGATTGCGTCGATACCAGCACTGGCTGCAGCATGTACGACCCGCGACCGTGCATAAAGCAAAGGCTCCCAAGCATTGGAACAGCGAAGCTCGGCTGCCATGTCGACCCCACCAAAAAACAGTGCGTCAATACGAGCGCTCGCGCGCGCGATATCGTGTACTGCTTCCAGTGAGGCATTGGTTTCGATGATGACGTGCAGTCGGGTATCGTGACCGCGTTCTGACAGCAGATCGTCCAGCCAGATGATTTCATCCGGTGTCATCACTTTGGGTAGCATCAGCGCCGGTGGTGGGGTATCCGTCGCCAGCACAGCGTTGACATCGGCGAGACCGAATGCCGTACGCAGGCAGTTAATACGCACGATTCGCTCGACACCATCGTCAGCCTGGGGTGATGCAAACAAGGCCAGGCCTTTTTCTCGGGCTTCGTCTTTGTCTTTGGGTGCGATGCCATCTTCGAGTTCGACACAGACGATGTCGGTACCGGAGGCAAGAGCCTTGGGGAACATTTTCGGCTTAAGGCCCGGTGCAAAGATAAAGGTGCGTCGTGGTCGGATAGCACGCTCACTGGCTGTCATGGTGTTGTCCCGGTCTGGCGAAGAGATTGTAGTGTCTGCGAAGAATTACCCGCTGTCATCGGCGATTCAAATCCAGAATGAGTCACGCACTTCGGCGTCGCGTGGTCCGTCAGGGGTTTGAACGTGCAGGGTGGTGCCCGCGGTCCAGTGGTCCTTGTGGACCATACCGATCGCGACATTGATTTCAAAGTCCGGTGACCACGTGATCGAGGAGACGTGACCCGCGGCATTCCCGGCTGTATCTGTGAGCGGCCAGGACCAACTGATTGGTGGTACTGCTGGGGCTGCTACCGCCAGTGGCCGGATCTGCCGATCCGGGTGCTTTTTTTCAACTAATGCGGGGTGTCCCAGGCACCCGGTGGCAGTGTCCAGATTGCAGTACTTAGCAAGTCCTGATTCGAACGGCGTATCGTCGATGGACATATCGTTACCGTAGGACAGCAGACCCGCTTCGATGCGTTCGATCAGGTTAGGACAGCCGGCTCGAACATCCAGATCTTTCCCGGCCTCAAACAGCGTGTCCCACAGGTCTTCGCCATATTGACTGCCGTCCAGGTAGATTTCAAAACCCCCCTGGTGAGACCAACCCGATCGGGCAATGATCATATCCTGGCCCTGGAAATTGACCGTTTTGTGTCGGAAGAACCGGGTCTCAACGATGTCTGTGCCGAATACCCGTTCAATGAGTTCGTCCGATTTGGGACCCTGAACCGCAAGAGGTGATACGTCAGGTTCGAAAATCTCGACGTTCAAGTCACGGCCCATGGCGAGGCCCTTGCAGTAATACAGCATGTCGCTGTCGGCAAGCGATAACCAGTAGCGCTCTTCAGCGAGCCGAATGGCGATGGGGTCGTTCAGCATCTGACCTGCATCATCGACCATCGGCACGTAGTAACACTGATCGTCGGTCATTCGTGACAGGTCGCGCGGTGTGGTCATTTGCGCCAGTGCCAGTGCATCTGGACCCTTGATCTCAACCTGCCGCTCGCAGGATACATCCCAGACCTGTACTGCACGCTTCAGGTGTGCATAGTCTTCTTCCAAGGAACGGAAATACCCGGGTATCAGCATCCGGTTGTACACGGAATAAGCTTTCACCCCGGCTTCCTCAACGCGGCGGGTAAAAGGCGTCCGTCGTACCCGGATGGAAGGCGAAATGAGGGGCAGTGACATGCGCAGGTGATCCTGTATAGTGCGATTGTCCAGTTCGGGGGGCTATTGTGCGCAACTGGCCGAAAAAAACAATCACTGCAATGCAGCGAAGCGGTGGGTGACAGCTCAGTCCTGGTGAGTTCTGTCTGCCCTATCGGTACCGACTGACAAGAGAAGAAAAATAGAAAACACCAATGACTTGACAGTAGATGCCCGTGAGTGGCGACCTATTAAAGGCATCGCGCTTAGTGTAGTGGGTATCGGTTTCATCACTTTCAATGATGCGATGATGAAGCTGGTGGTTGAAGAACATCCTATCGGTGAAGCGATCTTCGTACGGGGTCTGTTTGCGCTGGTACCGATGGCATTTCTGATCTACAGAGCAGGTGGCCTACGCTCGCTTGCTGTCCACAACATGGGCATGCAACTCTGGTGTGCGCTGTTGCTGGTGGGCCCGTTGTTTCTGTTTGTTTTCTCGCTGAGCAGGCTGCCGCTTTCAATAGCCACCATCATATTCTTTACGAATCCGCTTTTTGTAACGCTGCTGGCCCCTTGGTTTCTTAACGAAACAGTGGGTTGGCGGCGCATCAGCGCGGTGCTGGTGGGGTTTGCCGGTGCGACGCTGGTCGTTAAGCCTGTCGGTGATGCATTTGTCTGGATTATGCTGGGTCCTTTACTCGTGGCGCTGTTGTCTGCTGTGCGCGAACTCATTGTCCGCACAGCACTGGCCCGCGAGACGTCAGTGTCGCTGCTGTTCTATTCCAGTGCAGCAGTTACATTGACCGCGCTGGCGACAGCACCGTTCGGCTGGGTGCCGTTATCCTGGCATACCCTGGTACTGCTGGCAGCCAGTGGAATAGTGTTTAGTTTTGGAATCTATCTGATGACAGAGGGGTTGCGATTTGGGGATGCAAGCCTGCTGTCTCAGTATAAGTACACCGGCATTGTTTGGGCCCTGGGACTCGGCTATCTGCTGTGGGAGGAAGCCCCCGACTGGTGGACGCTACTCGGCACGGTACTGATTATTGCCAGCGGCTTGTATATTGTGTTGAGACAGCGCCGGCTTCCCCGGTAGTCCTCTGTTAGCTTTCGTTCAACTGGCCTCGCGTGGGTCAATAGGCAGTTGATCGCGTACCGTAAAGTGTTCTTCGAGCAAGGCTGCAAAACTCAGTAGTTCATCTTCGCGTCTGGGTTTTGACAGGATCTGTAGACCCATGGGTAGACCTTCATCGGTAAAGCCGCAAGGCAGGCTGACCACAGGGCAACCGGTCATGGTCAGTGCAAAGGTAATTGCAAACCAATCGATGTAAGTTTTACAGGGCGTGCCGTCGATTTCCGTAATAAAGGGCTTTTCTGATTCAAACGGCGCAATTGATGCGGCCGGACAGATTAGAAACTCATGAGTTTCAAAAAATTCAGCCATGTGCCGGGCCAGTGTCCACCTTACCCGCTCAGCCTCTATCAGGCGCTTAGGGGTCATGTTAAAACCCACATCAACGTTCTTCACGATATCGCTGAGAATCTCGTCTCGATGCTGCTGAACCAGTTCGCCTTTCAGGGTGGCTAGAAGAACACCTCTTAAGGTATGGAATGCATCCAGCACGCCGGTAAAGTCTGGGATGTCATCAGAGACATCGACGCCCAGTCGAGAAATACTGGCAGCCGCGTTTTCGGTGAGGGCCCTGATATCCTGGGCAACCGGCACGATTCCAAGATCGGTACTGAAGGCCACCCGTTCTGGCAACTGATGCTGTTTGATTGCCTGGGTAAAAGAATCGCAGTGATGATTAAAAGACAGAGGATCTTCAGTGCGCAGACCACATCCAGCATCGAGCATCAGCGCGACATCACCCACTGATCTTCCCATGGGTCCTTCAACCCACAGTGTGTCAAACGTCAGGTTACCGTGACCCCGAGGTACTACGCCTGGACTGGGACGAAGTCCAACCACCGCATTGAATGCTGCCGGGGTGCGCAGGCTGCCGCCCAGGTCGTTACCGGTAGCCAGCCAGACCTGGCCGCTCGCCAATGCCGCGGCGGAGCCTCCCGATGAGCCACCGGCGCTTCGACTAAGGTTCCAAGGATTGCGCGTTAGACCGTTTACCGGATTAAAGGTGTGACCACCCGCCCATTCCGGCACATTGGACTTGGCAACCGGGTTGGCGCCATTCTTTTCCAGCACGGCGACGGTGACATCTGAGCGTTCAGGAATATAGTCCTTAAATATTGGCGAACCGTAGGTCGTACGTACACCCGCCACATCGTTGTAGTCCTTGACAGCGATTGGTAGACCACACAGGCTTTTCGGGTTTTGCCGGTGACTGGCTAGGTCCAGTGTTTCAGCACGTTCAATTGCACGGTCGAAACAATGGATGGGCAGTGCGTTGGTCTTGCCGTCAACCGCTTCGATGCGCGCAATGGCTGCCTGTACGGCTTCAACAGGGGATATCTCTCCGGATCGGAGCAGGCCGACGACATCGACCGCACTTTGTTTCCATAGCACACTCATCAGTTTGGGCTCCAGTGTTCGCCAGGCCTGATATCCAGATTGTTCTGTCAGACAGATTGTGTTGGGTTATCTCTTGCTGGCCTCTCACTCTGCATTGGGGTCCTGGTTTTGAAGGTTAATGCACTTACTGGTAAGAGTTTCTAAGCCCTCGACAAGTGCCTGGTCTAGGATTGTGATTGCAAGGTCGATTTCATCGGTCGTTACCGTCAGAGGTGGTGCAATCCGCCAGACGGCACCGCGTTCCGGTCGGCGTCGGATGTTCATCGACAGGCCAAGTTCGAAGCAGCGTTCCGTAGTTACCGAGCCGAGCTGATGAAACGGTTGTCGGGTTTCCCGGTCCGTAACCAGTTCAACGCCTAACAGTAGCCCTTCACCTCGAATGTCTCCGATAGATTCATGGCGCTGCTGAAGGTCCCGCAGTCTTTCTGTCAGATAGTTGCCCATTTTTATCGCTCTTGCGACGAGGGCTTCTTGTTGAATTGTCTGAAGAACAGCGAGGCCAACCGATGCGGGTAATGGGTCAGAGACGTGGCTGGTATAGAAGGTGAATCCCGCAGTATACGCTCGGTCTTCGATTTCAGGGCTGGTGACCGTCGCGGCTAGAGGCAGTCCGCCACCGAGGGTCTTGGATAGTGTCATGATGTCGGGAGTAACTTTGAGCTTGGTAGCCGAACAATTCGCACCTACCCGACCGAACGCCGTCTGCGCTTCGTCAAAAATTAGCAGCATACCGCGTTGATGGGCGGCGTCACGCAAGCAGTCAAAATACCCAGCAGGTGGCACGATAACACCACCCGCTGAAATAATGGGTTCAGCGATTATCGCTGCCGGCGCGCCGTCACTTGCCATGTCGAACATCTTCAGGCCAACTCTCAGGCACGACATGTCGCAGGTATCACGACAGTGTTCAATGGGACAGCGGTAAGCGTTCGGCTCTGGAATTACATGATTGCCAGGAACTTTGGGACCGTAACCCCGTCGGTCGCTTGCAAACGTCGCTGCAGCCGAACCTCCGGTCGTCCCATGCCAGGAACCGCCCAGAGCAATGACCTCGTATCCGCCGGTGGCTAGTTTTGCGAGACGCAGAGCGGCTTCGTTGGATTCGCTGCCCGTACTCAGTAATAGGGATTTTCGCAGTGGTGATGGCAGCCAGTCTGCAAGCGCTTTAGCGAGTTTCACGACCGGCTCCGGAATCATCCCCGAGAACATGTGAAGTGCAGTGTCACAACTCTCCTTAATAGCTTTAGTGATCGCCGGATGGTTGTGGCCCAGTGTTGCGCACATCTGACCCGATGTGAAATCCAGGATCTCACGACCATCAGTGTCAGTGACAATACTCCCTTTTGCTGACCGGAAGAGGTTCGGAAAAGCATCACCGCCATATCGGATCAAAAGATCCTTGGCATCATCTTTCAGGCTGGAATCCACAGGTTATCTTCTGATTAAAATCTAAAAAAGGGTATCCGGGACATTCATTCACAGGCATTCTGAATGCTAGATTCGTAAAGCACCAGTCAGTAATTCGGTTCAGCTTCAATAAGCCTGGATCTGTCAGCGCAACTCCGATGGGATAGTGGCTTCTTTTTCGGTGATAAAAGTGGAGAGCGCTTCATCAATTGTCGGATCGAACTCTGGCTCTTCGTACCGAGCCAACCACTGCTTTGCCTTGTCCAGCCCGACCTGTTCACTGTCTTTCCGGCCTTCATCATCCCACTGCTCGTAGGTGACGTTGTTCTGGGAGGGAAAAATAAATAGATTGGCCTTGCGGGTGTGTGCCGAACCCAGAAAATGACCGCCGGGTCCGACGTCCTTCACGGTTTCGAAAATCTCGTCCAGGTCATCAAATCGACAGCCCTGGCAGAAATGGTAGAACGCATCGAGCTGTTCAAAATCAATAACTGTTTTTGCATAGCCCACCCCGAGTGTCCCTTCCATCATGCCGCCGGCCATGGTGATCCACTGTGCGCCGGCTAGAAAAGAAGGAAATAGACCCCACATCGAGTCGTAAGCGGCCTGCATGTCAGCCGACTTGGAGGTTGCACAATTGGCGATCGCCCGGTGGGGTATGCCGTAACGCCGCGCCATCTGACCGGCGAGGAACTGGACGATGGCCGAATCCGGGCTACCGTGTACCGGCGCACCGGTGTTCAGCGCGACGGTCATTGCCGGTACACCAAAGAGCATGGGTGAGCCGGGTCGCACCAACTGAGCAAAAGCGATCGCCATCAGGGCTTCGGCCGTAACCACTGCCATCGTTCCGACATTGCTGGCGGGTGTTGACGCTGCAGCCATGGAAAACGGTGAACACATGACCGCATGGTTGTTGGCGGCATAGACCTTGAGAGCGTCGAGCATGGTGGCATCCCACACCAGCGGCGAATTGGCGTTGATCAGCGATGTGGTGCAGCAGTTATTGGTGGCAAAGTCGTCGCCAAACACGATTTTGCACAGATCAATCGTATCCTCCGCGCGTTCGCGGGTAGTAACATTGCCGACGATCGGTTTATCCGAGTACTTGAACCCGCTGTAGGCCATATGCAGGTGCCGATGTGGCACGGGGATATCCATCGGCTCGACGACCGGTCCGCCGGCGATATGGACACTGGAGGCCATATGATTGAGTTTCTGCAGATTGTGCAGGTCTTCTAGCGTGGCCGGCCGGCGCTTGCCCTCCAGATCATAGATATAAGGGGGGCCATAAGAAGGCGACACCACCATCGAACGGCCGCCGACAGTCACCGTGCGCTGCGGATTGCGTGCGTGGTGCACGTACTCCGACGGTGCCTGATCGACCAGTGCTATGAGCGTGTCGCGGCTGACCCGAACCCGTTCGCCTTGTATCTCAGCATCGGTTTTCTTCCAGATCTCCAGTGATTCTGCATCGCGAAAATCAACGCCGATGTTTTCCACAATGCGCATGGCGAGATCATGAATCTGTTCAACGCCCTCGGCGTTGACCACTTCGTAAACCGGAATGTTCGGCACCAGGGCCGGTTGATGAATGATGGGTGCGTTCACCCGCGCTGCACGGCGTGCGGAGCGTCCGCCCTTTCGTGTGTGTTTTTCCGGCTGAAGCGTCACTCGACTGGCCTGATTTACGACCGGGGTCGCAGGTTGTCAGGATCGTAGGGCGAGTCCGTGATCACTGTTGCCGGACAGCGACGTTCCAGTACCTGGACTTCCAGCTTTGTCCCCGGTTGGGTGTGTTCAATGGCAACGAATGCCATGGACAGGCAGTTGCCCACGTGATGCGACGTCGCGCCTGAAGTCACCCGGCCGACCAGTTGACCATCCTGGTAAACCGCTTCATTCATGTAAGCGTCGGCATCTACCGTCTCGACCTGCAGTGTCACCAGGCGTTGGCCAAGGTCCTGTTTCTGCTGATCGAGCAGGGCATCCTTGCCGACAAAGATATCCTTGTCGAACTTGATGAAGCGATCAAGACCCGACTCCAGTGCGGTGTGCTCAACGTCCATGTCGCGGTACATGGCGCGGTAGGATTTCTCCAGTCGCAGAGACTCTATCGCGCGGTAACCGCAGTGTTTTAGGCCAAGCTCACTTCCAGCTTTGGTGATCTCGTCAAACAGGTGTAGGTTGTAGTTGATCGGGTGATAGAGTTCCCATCCCAGTTCGCCTTCGTAGTTGACCCGCATCAGTCGCACGTCTGAAGCGAGTCCCGCTGTGACGGTCTGGCTGGTCATCCAGGGGAAAGCGGTATTCGATAGGTCTGCATCGACCAGTTTCTCTAAAAGTGCTCGGGCGTTCGGACCCACCACAGTAAAGCCGCCCCGTTCAAGCGTTACATTGTACAGGTTGACACTGCCATCTTCGGGAAGCGACTTTTCCAGTACATCAAAGTCATGGCGTTCGCCACGTGGCGTACCAATCAGATAGAACAAATCATCATCCAGTCGGGTGACCGTGAATTCTGCGCGGACCGTGCCTTTGTAGGTGAGAAAGTGTGCCAGTACTGTGCCGCCGATCCTGCGCGGCATGCGATTGGCAAGAATGCGATTGAGCCAGGTCTCAACGCCGGGTCCTTTGGCTTCGTACTTGCCCATCGGTGTCATTTCAAACAGACCCACTGCTTCACGTACCGCACGGCATTCGGCACCCACGTGCGGCATGGAGTTGAATACCCGGTAACTCCATTCATCGCGGGGTTCTACGCCTTCCGGGGCAAACCACAACGGCACTTCCCAGCCGTAGATCGATCCCCAGGCCGCACCGGCCTCAGTCAGCCGATCGTAGCAGGGCATGGTTTTAGCCGGCCGGGCGGCGGGCCATTCATAGCCCGGGTAATGAATGCCGAAATTGTGACCGAAGGCCTCCTTGTTCTTGACCCCGGTATAGACCTTGTTGGCGTAGTCACCAAACCGTCTCGGATCGACTTCGGACAGGTCGACATGGGGTTCGCCATCGATGATCCAGTTAACGAGTTCATGGCCCAGACCACCGCCCATCAGGATGCCGCCCGTAAAACCTTCAGCGAGCCACAGGTTTTGTTTGCCCCAGGCGGGTCCGCACAGCGGCAGGTTGTCCGGTGTGCCACAGATCGGTCCGCGCACGTTGGACTGAATACCGGCTTCTCCAAGCGCCGGCACCAGCTCGAGTGCGGCGGCCCAATTGTCTTCAACCGCAGCCATGTCTTCCGGCAGCAGGTCTGCGCCGAACCACTCGGGCACACTGTCCCGGGCAAAATGCTCCAGGCGGTCGGGTTGTTCATAAGGGCCAAACATCAGCCCGTCCCGTTCTTCCCGCACATAGCCGTTGATCGCTTCATTACGCAGGACCGGCAGCTCGGGCAGTCCTTGGTCTTGTCGTTCACGGATCTGGGGTACGGTTTGGGTAACCCAGTACTGGTGCAGTAAGGGAAAGCAGGGCAGTTCAAGGCCCAGCATTCGTGCGGTGTGCTGGGCGTAATTGCCAGTGGCGGTCACCACGTGCTCGCAGACGATGTCCCCCTGCGCTGAGACGACCTTCCACTCGCCTGAGCGCAGCCGTTCAATCGCCGTCACGTCCGTCTCCCGGTAGATGTTCGCCCCCAGTTGCCGGGCTCCCTTGGCCAGGGCCTGGGTCACATCAGCCGGTGCGATGTGGCCGTCATCGGGGTTATAGACCGCACCCAGCAGTTTGTCGGTTCGGGTCATCAACGGCCACAGATCAATGGCTTGTTCTGGTGTCAGAATCTCTGCCCGCACACCCTGGGTTTCTGCAATGGCAGCGTAGTTCAGGTACTCGTCCATACGGTCTGGTGTTTCGGCAATACGCAGCTGGCCGCACTTGTGCCAGCCGATGCCCTGGCCTGTCTCTGCTTCCAGGTCTTCGTAGATCTCGATGGTCTTCTTGATGAGCCGGCCGAATTTGTAGGAAAACGAATAGATCGGGATCAGGCCGGCGGCGTGCCATGTAGAGCCCGCAGTCAGTTCGGTGCGCTCGAGCAGGCAGGCGTCTGTCCAGCCGCGGTGCGCAAGACTGTACAGCACATTGACACCAACACAGCCGCCGCCGACGACAACAACCCGGGCATGTGATTGCATGACTAATTGTCCTTAAGAATCAGCAGAAACGGTAGTGATCTAGGGATACGTCATCGCCGGTCCATGAATAGACTGTCAGCGCCGGTGTGCTATCCGTTCGCATAGCATGGGTCATCATGGATGGAATATCAATAATGTCGCCAGCCCCTTTTGCCTGGTAGGGTCCACCATCCAGCGACCAGCTGCCACAGCCGGCCAGAACGATATACACCTCATCCGCCGGGTGAACATGATCGGCATAGTCGATACCTGAGATCAAGGCGAATAGACCGACCCGGAAACTCCGGTGCTTGACCAGACCTGTCGGGCCGATCAGCTGACTGTAGGGCGTGTGTGACCGGGCGGATTCATGCCACTGAAGTTCTTTGGCCACTGCTATGATTTCGCAAACCGATGGCATCTGCGATTCGCTTTGCAACAGTTTTAGGATCGGACCTGGAAGGTCGCACAGTGTGTCGAGACTACTTATCGGCTGGACCGGTTCGGTGCTGATTGTGGTATCCACCGATTGGAGCAGATCGACGGTGCGGCGACAGGCATCACTGGACCCACGGTCGAATTCCGCCGTGATGGCAGTCAGCAGGGTATCAACAGCAGTTTGAATCGATTCAGGACGCATATGCAACGTGAAGCTAGGCTGGGGATTACGCAGATGTTACGCTCAGCAATACCTCACGATCCAGCCACATCGCCCACCCGGCGCACACGAACGCGAAGACTGTTGCCGGGCAGATAAGACAGTGGTATATCTTCGGTTTCGATGGTTGTCAGCGTGGCTTCAGCCGCACCCGCCGCGAGGGCCCGCGATGTCGCCAGCTGAGTGGCTTGTTCGATCGCTTCCGTGCGCGAGAGATCCCGAAAGATCTGGTCGACCTCGCCGGATACCTGTGCAATGGCCGCACCCACTGCGTTGGCACAGTCGCCATGGGTGACATGATGCAGGTCGGACACACCCCTGAGTCGGTCGGGTACCAGAAACGCACCCCCGCCGACCGCGATCAGTGGTGTATCGCCGGCGCGGGTTTTAACCCGGTCGACGGCTTCTTCCAGGAGCCGTTCACATTCAGTCAGTACTGCAGATTGTGTGTCGGTGTCGATGCTGTGCAGAAGTTCTGCATTACCGAGGTCGAGCAGGCCGCGGGCGACGGCGATGTCTGTTGCCGTCAGTTGACTGCCGCCAAAAATAAGCCCGTCATGTATCAGCTGGTAGCCGACCGACAGCGGGCCGACCTGCAGTGGATCAAGGCAGACATGACTGCCGCCGCCCAGTCCGAATGACAGCAATTCCGGCATCCGGAACAGAGTGCGCACACCACCGATCTCGACAACCGTGTTGGACTCCCGCGGGAAACCACTGACCAGTTGGCCCACATCGGTTGTGGTGCCGCCAACATCGACTACGATGGCATCGTCTATGCTGGATAGATAGGCAGCGCCGCGCATGGAGTTGGTGGCGCCGGAGGCAAAACTGTAAACCGGAAACCGGATCGCTGTTGCGGCCTCGACCACCGTACCGTCGTTCTGGGTGATATACAGCGGTGTGTTGATACCGACTTGATGGAGTGCTGCCTCAAATGCGTTGATGGTCTGAACTGCCAGACCGCTCAATGCTGCGTTCAGCAGCGCAACATTTTCCCGCTCCAGCAACCCGATCCGACCCAGGTCGGACGAAAGCGTGATCACGGCGCTGGGAATTTCGTCCGCAACGATGGCGGCGGCACGTTGTTCGTGGTCGGCATCAATGGGGGAAAAGATCGACGCTATGGCAATCGCGGTCAGACCCTGGTCACGCATTTCAGTAGCCGCCTGACGAATGGCGTCCTCATCCAGGGGTAGGATGGGCCGACCGTCGTATTCATGACCACCTTCGACCGACCACACACCTCCCTTGGCGATGTTTGCGAGGTCACCCGGCCAGTCACAGAACGGCATCAGGCTGCTGCTGACTGGATCACCAATACGCAGCGCGCCGACTGGCGACAGAGAACGGCGCTGCACGATCGCATTCACAAAATGTGTGGTGCCGATCATCACGCTGTCAACATCGCCCTGACCGGCAGGTTCAGCACGCAGTGCTGACAGAGCTGCGATGATGCCGCCGGTCACGTCTTCGCTGGTGGGCGCTTTCACCGCGCGCAGGACTTCACCGTTCTTGATCAGGACTGCATCGGTGTTGGTGCCGCCAACGTCGATGCCGATGCGTCTCATGACACAAAGACAGAGGTATAGGGGATGTCGTAGCCGAACGCGCTGGGGCCAACCAGTTCGAGTCCCCGCGCTGAGAGAAACACCTCAGGCGGGGGTAGGGCAATCACGCTGACGCGCTGTCCGTAACGGATCGTTTCGGTGCCGATGGCTTCCCCGGAGTCGCTGTTCAGTACACAGATCAGATCCGGGGACGTGACCCGCGGTGTGCCATCCTGCCAGGCAACGACCCACTCATTCTGGAAGCTGATCTGCATCAGTATGCCCTGGGAGTCATCCAGACCCTCCAGCGTGACCTGTCCACGCAAGAAACCTTCCGTGGTTCTTCGTTCAATGTCAGTCACCTTCCCGCTGTAGAGTCTTTTTCCCGGTTCGACACGAAGGATGGCTTCGATCGGATCGTGATGCAGTTGTTGCGCGTTACGCACGGCCGAGCCAATTTCAATGGCCTTGGTGGTGGTATACGGAATCGCCCAGCGCTTGATTTCAGCGCCGCTTCGCGGTGCCTTGCAGGTTGCGGCGACCGATCCGTACTCAGTACAGATCTTGCGGCTGACGCGCTCCATCCATTTCCAGGAGGGTACTTTGTAGACGACTGATTCCACTCCCCGCGGATCGATACTGGTCAGCGGGTAGGGTCTTAAGTCGCCGACCGCGAAACTGGTCATTTGTGCTTCTGGGTAAGCACGGCCCATACAGTCGGCATCGACGACGGGCCGGTCCAGGTGCGCGGCAGCCATGAGCGGCTGGATGGCATTGCCACCGCCGATCTCCAGGGACATGATGGCCTGAAAGTCGACGCCGGTGATCTCTTCCATGAGCGCGACGGCACGGGCCATATTGCGGCTGTCCGTCAGCCGTTCCTGACCAACCAGCGGCGCCCCCTGGTTGGAGACGACCGCGATCGTGTCGGTATCGCCCAGGGAGTCCGGAGAGATTAGACGGACGCGATGGCCTGCGGCATACAGCTGGCGCATGTTCAACAGACCCAGGTAAGGGCTGCCGCCGCCGCCCGTACCGAGGATCCACGCACCCACCGCCAACGACTCAATATCGTCCAGACTGAGTTCTCGTGTTTCGGTCATTCCAGCAGTCCCCGGATGGCGCGGCCGGTGACCGTGATGGCCAGCAGCGTGGGCACACCCACAATGGCCGAGGCGATGGCTTTGCTCTCGGGGGTATAACTCATACAGTCCATCGCGACGAGGTCCGGTTTTAGGTGTGCCAGGCGTTCGGCGGCCGCTCGTGTGTGGGTATCATCCGCACTGGGGCGCAAAGCTTCGGCGACCACCTCCACACCAGTGCGCTGCCACTTCGCCGCCAGCTTGTTTGATTGTTCGGGCAGCGGGATGAGCAGTCCCAGCCGCCCGCGCGGGAGCAAACTCTCGGCAAGCGCATTGAGAATTCGCGAGGGAAAGATCACACCGGTATCACCGTCCATCGGAGGAAACTCGCCAGTGCAGGCAAAGACCAGCGTATCGGCGCCATCGCCACGAAGTTGTTGCAGTGTGTTGGACGCCCGTTCAATCGCGTGGGTTTTTGAGATTTTGACGTCAACCCCGCCGCGTAGCCGGGTGTACAGCGTATCGGCACCATCCATCGGTGGGCGCTGGGCGATCGGGTCATCGGTCAGGTTATCCAGACAGCCCCGCAACAGGATACGGGTGGACGAAGGTGTCTGCTCGGAAAACAGTGCGGCAATATCATCGCGCGGTGCCTGCCCGATCGTGGCAATGCCCAACGTGCGTTCGGTCATCACCGAGACAGGGGTTCAGGGCAGGGGCAGTCGTGCCAGTCGTCCGCCATCGACCGTGTAGATCTGACCTGTGACAAACGAGGCGTCATCTGAGACCAGCCAGGCGACCAGTGATGCGACTTCTTCGGGTGTGCCGGTACGGCCCACCGGGTGGATACGGCCGAGCTCCTCGCGGAAGCGCGCCGGGTCCGGCATCGACTCGATGAAGTCGGTATTGAGTTCGGTATCAATCCAGCCCGGTGCGACGGCGTTACAGCGGATGCCGTCCGGCCCGTGATCGACTGCAACAGCGCGTGTTAGCGCATGCAGGCCCGCTTTGGACGCACAGTAGGCTGGGTGGCGTGCATTCGAGCCCAGGCCTTCGATGGAGCCGATGTTCACAATACGGCCGCCGTCTCGAAGATAGGGCAGTGCCTGTTTGATCAGAAGAAAAGGTGCCCGAAGATTAACGGCCAGCGTTCGGTCCCAGTCCTCAACCGACATTTTTTCGACAGTCGCCTCCAGCATTATGCCCGCGTTGTTAATCAGAATATCGAGCTGTCCAGCGTGTTCAGTGACGTGCTCAATAATCTGGCGGGGGGCGTCGGTGTCGGCGAGATCGGCGCAGATGCTGTCAAATTCAGGGTCGTCCTGCCGTTGTGCGGTAAACACCTGAATTCCCTGGCTAGCCAGATTCCGGGCACAGGCCTGTCCGATGCCGCTGCGCCCGCCCGTAACCAACGCAACCTGTTTACGGTCTGTCGTCATGTCACTGGCTTTCCGCCATTGACTTCAACCAGCGCGCCGCACATGTAGCGCGACTGATCAGAGACGAGAAACAGCACCACATCGGCGATCTCTTCCGGTTGGGCGATATGCCCCAGCGGTACGGACCGATTGAGATCATCAATGGCTTTTTCAGGATCGATGCCGCGGGCACTGAATCCCGAGCGCAGCATGGGCGTGTTCACTTCGTTGGGGCAGACGGCGTTCACACGGATGCCCTGGTGGGCGTGGTCATGGCCCAGGCACTGCGTCATCGATGCGAGTGCTGCTTTAGACATGCAGTAGAGCGGATGATTCGGGCCAGGCCGTACACCCCAGCAGGATGAGACATTGACAATGGCACCACCGCCATTGGCAGCCAGGATCGGTATGGCCGCCCGGCAGATACGGAAAGGTGCTTCGACGTTGACAGCCATAGACTGAACGTAGTCATCGTCCGTTGAGTCAGTAATAACACCGCGGCGGATGATCCCGGCGTTGTTGATCACAATATCAAGACCGCCCAGGGCTTCGCGAGTTTTTGCGGGCAGTGCATCGCAGTGCGCGGAATCGGTAAGGTCCCCAAGGATAGCGACATCACACGGGATACCTTCGAGCTGAATATCTGTGGCCGCAATAGCCGCACCCGCGTCGGTCAGCGCCCTGACGATGGCCTGGCCAATACCCCCGGCCGCGCCGGTGACCAGTGCTTTTTTTCCAGATAATGTCATCGATGTATTTTGGGCGTGCTCACACCTATCAGGACATTTTGGGAGGACACCAGCCTAAAATAGTCCCGGTTGCAGCGGTGAGGCAGCCACGAGCCCGCCATCCACGGTCATCGACTGGCCGGTCATGAACGCACTCTGGTCTGAGGCCAGCCACACGGCAGCGGCGGCAATGTCTTCCGGCTGACCCAGCCGGCCCACCGCATGCCGGGCCAGTGCGTCCGCTTTGGATGCGGCTGGATTTCTGGCGAGATCGAAGGCGGCATCAATCATGCCGGTTGTAATCCAGCCCGGGCAGATGGTGTTGCAGCGGATACCTTCGGCACCGTGGTCTACCGCAATCGATCGACTCAGACCTGCGACAAACGCTTTGGATGCGTTGTATAGCGCCATGGTCGGGTCCGCATGCTCGCCACTGATCGAGCCGATGTTGATAATCGAACCACCGCCTGAAGCCGTCATGATCGGTATGAAGCGCCGGCAAACCAGAAACACCCCCCGCGCGTTGGTGCCCATCAGCTGGTCCCAGTCCGCATCGGTGCTGTCGACCACGGTTTTTTCGAGCTGAACTCCGGCGTTGTTGACGAGGATGTCGATGTCGCCGAGTTGATCGACCGCAAATTCAGCCAGTGTGTCGACCTCATCTCGCTCACTGACATCAGCCTGCAGCCAGTGAACCGCGTCCGGCAGATCGCTATCGGCTGCGTGTCGGCTGCTGGTCACCACCTGTGCGCCTTCGGCGACAAATTTGTCCACGATGGCGCGGCCGATCCCACGACTGCCGCCGGTGACCACGGCGGTCTTGTTCTGCAGTTGTCCGGTACCAGTCGGGTAATTCATGGGCTGCATGCCCTGCGATAGGCATCGAGTACAAGGCCGTGAAAATGATGGACCCCATGTTCACTCAAACCGGACCCCGTGGGATCCACCACATAACGACCCTGATTGAAGGCTGGAGTCTGCATGCCGCGCTGTACGCTTTCGACCAGCCCGATGTCTTCAGGCTGCAGTACGTCATCAATGAATTGGATCGCTTGCATTTCAGCATCGGTGGGTGTGTCGGTTTCAAAAAAGAAATCAAATTCCTCATAGGTCTCTCCCGCATTGACCGGAATAAAGCGCCATACCATGAAGTTACCTCTGCCTGGGTAACGCATCAGGGCCATGTTGGGCCAAAGATACCAGACCGCGTGGTCGGTCACACTCACATCGTCGACGCCATAGGCCTGGTTTTCGGTGCGGCCGGCTTTGGCCATGTGGCTGGAATAGATGCCGTGGGTTTTGACTTTGTAGGTATCCATCTCTACTAGTGTCACAAAATCTTTGTGAGCCACGGGGCAGTGATAGCACTCCAGAAAATTGTCGACGATGGCTTTCCAGTTGGCTTTCAGGTGATAGGTCAAACGGTGTGCAAAGGTCAGCTCTGCGAGATCCGGTGCATAGGTCATTATTTCCTGGGCGAGGTCACCGCTTTGCTCAGCCAGTGCTGAAGCGTCAGGGCTGAGATTGACAAAAATCAGGTGACAGAAGAGCTCGACCTGGATGGGTTGCAGGCGAATGTCACTGTCCCGGAAGTTTTCGATCAGTTCACTGCGCCGCGCGCGCCGCAGCGATCCATTGAGATCGTAAACCCAGCCGTGGTACGGGCACGTGATGGTGCTGGTGATGCCTTCACCCTGCAGCAGTTCATGTCCCCGGTGCTGACAGACGTTGTAAAAAGCCTGGAGGACACCGCCGGTATCGCGGGCCACAAAGATGCTCTGGCCCTGTAGGGATGCGGTGACATAGTTACCGGGTTGGCGCAGCTTTTCTTCGTGACACACGAACTGCCAGGTCCGGTGGAATATTTGCTCGCGTTCAGCAGTCAGAAAACGGTCATCGCGGTAGCAGTCACTGTGGATCGAACTCGAGCGCGCGGCGACCGGATCATAGCCCCGTCCTATATGATCGATATCAGCGCACGTCAGTGGGGTTGCGGTCATCCTCTGGCCTTGAGCAGCGGGGCGGTCAGTGTTGACAGCCGGGTTTTTTGATTGCCGTCATGATCAAAATTGTCTGGATCAAGCCACTGTTCAAAAGCTAGCTTGAGATCAGGCCATTCCCGATCGATGGTGGCATACCAGGCCGTGTCACGGTTGCGTTGTTTATACACGGTGGCCTGACGGAAGATGCCTTCATAAGACAGGCCCAGTCTCTGGGCCGCCGTGCGGGATGGCGCATTGAGCGTATCGCATTTCCACTCATAACGCCGGTAGCCCAGTTCAAATGCCTGTTTCATCATCAGGTACATCGCTTCAGTCGCGGCCGGCTTTCTTTGCAGTAGCGGGGAGTAGTGGATATGGCCGACTTCGATCGTCCCCGCTAGTGGCGTGATTCTGAGGTAACTGGCAATCCCGACGGCGGTCTGGCTTTCACTGTCGATGATGGCAAAGAAAAATGGATCATCCAGCTTGGCCATACCACTCAGCCAGGTGTGGAACTCGACATAGTTCTCGAATGGGCCCTGCGGCAGGTAGGTCCAGTTGTGACCTTCGGTATCGAGCGCATGCGAATCGAACAGCGATTGTCCATCGTGGTCCGCGTCAAGACGTTCGAGCTGGCAGTACCGTCCGATCATCGGTTCTGCAGGCGGCCTGACCGGTGGGGTCCAGTCGTCTACGGCAAAACCAATTGGTTGAATGGTCATCGCTTCAGATTGTTTTCGTCGTGCGAAATTGCCGGCTCAGATGAATTAATGCCCGCTTCACGACTCTGGTACCGATACGACTGATTCAAAGATCAAACGAGCAAAATGCTGTTGAACCGGGTCCCAGTAGGGCGATAGCACGCCACCATCAAACCCGTCGGATAAGCGCCCAGCCTGCATGCGCTCCAGGATGCTAATGTCTTCATTGTTGAGATCATGCCAATTTTTGATGACCACGTTGCGCGCGTTCGTGTATTGATCACTATTCGCGCCGTCGCCGACAAAATAAAGTCCGATCGTTTCTTTGCATCGATCAGGTCCTGATGGTGCCGCAACAAAGACGGCGAGCTGGTCCGGAAAGATCTCAAATGCAAAATTAGGGAACAATACATACCAGTCCCCGCGCCTTTTCTTGTCACTCGGAAGGTTCGGAAAGTATGGCAAT
This sequence comes from Gammaproteobacteria bacterium, assembly GCA_022450155.1. Taxonomy (NCBI): domain Bacteria; kingdom Pseudomonadati; phylum Pseudomonadota; class Gammaproteobacteria; species Gammaproteobacteria bacterium. The sequence goes on from JAKUQR010000006.1 coordinate 97,860, forward strand.
CCCTCCCCGCGGGCAGGATCCGTTTTCTTGAATTCGTAGCCGCATGAAAGGATGTGATTTTCGAATGTCGGCGGACTTCGTTCCGCCATAGCGACAAATGAATTAAGCCAGGGATGGCAGGAGAAGACGTGATAAGGCTCGATGAAATTTTCGATTGCCAGTTTCCAGTTTGCGCGAATATCGAATTCCAGTTCGGTAGCAAAATGCAAGGCGCTAAGATCGTATCCATCAAGTTTATTGACTATGGGCTCAATATGAGCGGAAAAATTGCCGGCATTCCCATCTAAGTTAACAAACACCCAGTCGTTCCAGGTTTCACATCGAATCTCGATCAAGTTTGACTGCTGGCATTGCGCAGGATTAACGTCGTGTTTGCCACCACCGAAAAAATGAGGCCGTGACAACAATTTTCCGCTGAGGCTGTAGCTCCATGAATGGTTGGGACAGACGATCGTGCGGCATTTGGATTTCCATTCGTCGACAAGTATCGCACCCCGATGCCGGCAGACGTTGTGAAAGGCTCTGATAGCGGTTTCATCGCTTTTAGTCAGCAGGATGGGTTGCCCGGCCACCTCCACGGGTAACAGGTCTCCAACATCCTGGAGTTTGTGAGCAAAGGCAGCGAACACCCAGGTCTTTTTAAACAGTGAGTTCTGCTCCAGCTTGAAAAACGCCGAATCAGTGTAGGCAGCATTAGGCAGGCCAGACCCCTCAGCCGTGGGTTCAGTGATGCGTGTCCATAGATCTGGATCAAACCAATGATCGTTACCCACCTGACACTCCTGTTGTATCGAGAGAATTCATGGGTCCTCCACGATGCTACTCTTACCTGTAAATGCTTCGCGGGCCCACCCAGTGTTTCTTCACTGTAAAGACCAGGCTGCCTGAAATCCATCCAGAACTGCCTCTTCAACGGTTCTGGGGGCGAGTGCGTCACCGACTTTTATGAGTGTGGGTTGTTTGTGCGTGCCGGTTGGCTCAAATAACCAGTCATATTGCTTATTTGATTGGGGTGCGTAGCAACTGACGATCGTGTCGACGTTTTCGCAGATAATCGGTTCGCCGTTGATCATATGCTGGAAAAATACAGAGCGATCCTGCGCTCCGAAAAAACGGGCGAAGTTTATTAATTCAACATTCAGGCTCTGCAGTTCGCCGATCCATTGGTCTCGAACAATACCCGGAATCGACTCTCCAGGAATACTGGCACCCGACAGCAACCTCACGTGATGCCCTTCCAGCGCCAGTTTATGAGCAACTCCAAGGCCGGTCCAATCGCATGCCCAGTCTGCAATGACAACGTTCTGTCCAATTTTCTTGTGGCGCTGGATGACAGACCAAGCATGAACGAGTTCTACATCGTTTACTTCAACTTCTGGCAGCCGGGTCACTGCGCCTGTTGCGACAATTATTGCATCGGGCTCGAATTTGTTGACCGTCTCACTGGATACGGTTGAATTTAAGCAGACATCAACGCTGTTCCGCTCCAACTCATGTACAAGGTTAGTAGTGACACCGCCAAATTCGGCCCGACCGGGCAGTAATTCTGCAAGATTTACCTGGCCGCCGAGCCTTGCCTGCTGCTCAAAAAGTAAAACCCGGTGCCCGTGTTCTGCTGCAGTCACGGCGGCTTTCATCCCTCCTGGTCCGCCACCGATAACCATAACCGTCTTCGTTGATTGCGATTCTTGAGTATTCTGGAAGAGTTGCTCTCTACCGGTTCGCGGATTCTGGATGCAGGAAATCGCGTGGTGTGTTAGACGATGCCCCACACAGGCTTGATTGCATCCGATGCAGGCGCGAATATGATCGCTTTTGTTCTGGGCAACCTTATTTACAAACTCGGGATCGGCAATCAGTGCCCGCGCCATGCCAATCATGTCGGCCTTACGCTCAGACAAGATCTCTGAAGCCGTCTGAGGTTGGTTGATTCTTCCTGCAACCAGGACTGGTTTCGAGATTGCATTTTTCAGTCGTGCAGCATCGTCTGCAACATAAGCATGGGGGATAGCCATGGGTGGAAAGACATGAATCCAGCCGGCGGGAGAAGACGACGAACCAGAGATCACACTGAAGTAATCGAGGACATCGTCCTCTTCCAGGGCGCTGCAGATTTTGATGACCTCATCGGCATCCAGGCCGGTATCAGTCTTCTCGTCCAGGGTGATGCGAATTCCCAAAGTTTTCCCCTGACCAATTGCCTTTCTTGTCTGTGTAACCGTTTCGCGCAAGAATCTCAGTCGGTTTTCGAAGCTGCCGCCAAACTCATCTTCGCGTCGGTTCGTTGCCGGGTTTAGAAACTGAGCAATCAGATAACCCATACTCGCTAGAATTTCGACGCCATCTAAATCTGCTTCCACCAAACGCACAGCTGCCTTGGCGTAGCTGTCAATGACCTCCCAGACCATTTCATTGGGCATAGGCCTGGGCACCACGCGATAACGTTCATCGGGAATATCGGACGGTGAGTAGACTAATGGTTTTGATCCGTCATGACTGGATCGGACGGCACGCCCCGCATGGTACAGCTGCCCGAATACCGCTGTGCCATGCTCTCTGCAAGCTCTGGATAGCTTTTTGAGTCCAGGAATTATGCTGTCACGACCCGCATTCAAGTAAGCCGACTCGAACTCGAAGCTTGGGTGAAAAGCCATGCCCTCGAGAATGATCAGGCCCACGCCGCCTTTTGCGCGGGCCTCGTGATATGCGATCAGGTTATTCGTAACGACCCCTTCGGAACCCAACGTCGTGCCGTGTGGAGGATTGAAAATCCTATTGGCAACTCGTGTTGGTCCCAACGCAATGGGTTGGAGCAGGTTTCCGTACACCGTCTCCGTTGGTTTAGTACTGTTGCTATCAGGTTGATTCATTTCTGTGAGTTTACTTCCCAAAAGCAGGTCTGAAGATAGGCAGCAGGATAGTATAATTACAATACTACCGGACGGCGCGATGAGTTGACGTAGTCGAATCTGTGCAGCTCGAGATTGATCAGGGGATCACCGTTATCGGGAGTTCAGACCGTCCCGCGTCGCCGCTGTTTGTACAAGACCGCCCTCGTTTTGTGGTGCCAGTCGCTAGGCCACTGTTTGTTATGTTGAAAGCGGTGTTGCATGCGTTATTGGAGACTTTAATGGCTTCTGTTATCGCTGATGCCCATGAATGACTGGCTGCCAAATTCAAATGTATCCATGAGCAGGGTATTTTCTTGAACAGCGAAACCAGTTTGTCATGACATCAGACGACAAGGCGTCTAGTTCCGAAGTGATACGCACTTTGGAGCCAAACTACTACACCAGTGAAGCGCACTTCCAAAACGAGCGGTCGGGCCTGTTTATGCGGACCTGGCAGTACGCAGGTCATGTTTCTCAAATACAGAAACCGGGTGATTACTTCACTTATGAGATCGCCAGGCAGGGCTTGTTCTGTATCCAGGATGCTCAGGGCGAACTACGTACATTCTATAATGTTTGCCAGCACCGGGCTCACGAACTCGTGCACGGTGCAGGCAATTGTCGCAAGGTAATCGTCTGCCCGTACCATGGGTGGACCTACCAGCTGGACGGTCAGTTGCTCAAAGGCCCGAACACCGAAGTCGTACCAGGGTTCTCGAATGAAAAGATCTGCCTGTCGAAGGTTCGTACAGAAGTCCTCTGCGGTTTCATTTTTGTTAACCTGGATGACAACGCTGCACCCATGGCAACGTGGTATCCGAACCTAGAGCAGGAGTTACGGGCATACGTGCCGGATATCGATACGCTGAAGCCCCTGGAGTGGATTCAGGTACCCGAAAAATGTAACTGGAAGGTGTCAGTTGAAAACTATTCAGAGTGCTATCACTGCCGGATCAATCACAAGACGTTTGCTACCGGTGTCATAAAGCCCGAAACCTACGACATTCAACCCCAGGGATACTGCCTGCGCCATACCACCGAGTGTCAGAATCTTGACCAGATGAGTTACCCCATAAACCTGGATGCCAATGGGCATGCCGGTGACTATTCATCGTGGTTTCTCTGGCCCACATTTTCGTTTCAAGTCTATCCGGGTAATGTGCTCAATACCTATCACTGGCAGCCCACAGATGTTGAAGAGGTCAGGCTGACCCGAGGCTGGTTTACGGTCGGTGGCGAAGAATCAAGAATCATCCGTGAACTGGCAGTACAGGACCGCGCGACCACCGTCGAAGAGGATATCCACCTGGTTGAGTCGCAACAGAGGGGATTCAAGAATCGCGGTTACCGGCCTGGACCTTTGGTCATCGATCCGGCAGGTGGCGTGAATTCAGAGCATTCGATCAAGGTACTGCAGCAGTGGATGCGCGAAGGGTGTGAGTTGTAAACAGCGATGAAGATTAAGAAGATTTCCGTCTATCAAAAGGATCTGCCACTTTCCGAGCCCTATTGGTTGTCCGGTGGACGGCTGAAATTCGAAGTGCTGGATGCCACCTTCGTGAAAATAGAAACCGATAGCGGCCATATCGGCTGGGGTGAAGGCACGCCTTGGGGACATACCTATGTACCTGCCCATGGCCCCGGCATCCGGGCTGGCATCGAAACCATTGCTTCTGTTCTGATAGGCATGGATTCACGACAGAATGAGCGGATTGAATATGTGATGGACAAAGAACTCCCCGGTCATCCTTATGTGAAATCTCCAATCGACATGGCCTGTTTGGATATTGCTGGCCAAGCTGCTGGCCTGTCGTTGCCGGACCTGCTGGGTGGGCGCTATGAAACCGGTACGCGCATCATGTCATCCGTGTCTTCAGGTCAGCCTGAATACATGATAGAGATCATCGAGAAATACCGGAAGATGGGCTATCGTGGCCATTCGGTAAAGGTGGGCGGCAGCGATATCGAGCTCGATATTCGGCGGATCCGGCATATCGAACAAAACCGGCTTGAGGGAGAGCGCATTCTCTATGATGTTAACCGGGCTTGGACACGCCGGGAAGCCGCTATCGTGATGAATGCAGTTGCTGATCTGGGAGTGACGTTTGAGCAACCTTGCGAGACGACGGACGATATCAAGGCCGTGCGTGCGGTGACCACTTCTCCGATTTCGGTAGACGAATCGTTGGTCAGTCTGAACGATATGGTTAGGATCGCCCACGAAGGCATTGCAGATGTTGCTGGAATCAAGATCAATCGGGTCGGTGGGCTGACCAAGGCCAAGCGGATTCGCGATGTGGCCATCGCTCACGGTATCCAGATTTATGTCATGGCCACTGGAGGCTCCGTATTGGCCGATGCCGAAGCCGCATCCTTGGCACAAACTATTCCGGATGAGTTCCGGCTGGGCTGCTGGGCTTGTCAGGACATGCTGACGGTCGACGTGGCCCCAGGCAGGGGACCGCGTAGCCAATACGGCGAACTTAGGATTCCAGATCTGCCAGGCTTAGGATTTTCTCCAGACGAGTCTTTGCTGGGAAAACCAGTTGCGGTGTATGCAGCATAGGACTCGGGCTGTTAACCGAGGCGATGCAAGATGACAACTGAAATCCCAAAGACCATGCAGGCGGTTGTACTGACAGGCCACGGTGGCCTGGATAAGCTGGTGTTTCATGATGATTGGCCCACGCCGGTTCCGGAAACCGACGACGTAATGATCCGCGTGGGTGCTTGCGGGCTTAACAACACTGATGTGAACACCCGCAGTGCCTGGTACTCCAAAGGGAACACGGAAGCGACCACCGGAGATGCTCTGACGGGTGCCGATGGGGAGGATGGCACCTGGGGCGGTACCTCAGTCAGTTTTCCACGAATTCAAGGGGCTGATGTTGCCGGTATCGTGGTGGCGGTGGGGCAGCAGGCTGATGCCGCACTCGTCGGACAGCGCGTGCTGGTCGACGGCTGGCTCCGCGACTGGAATGACCCTATGAATCTCGACAAAACCGGGTACTTCGGTAGTGAGTGTGACGGCGGCTATGCCGAATATACCAAGGTCAGTCAGCGTCAGGTCCATCCAATCGATTGCGTATTGTCTGATGCGGAGCTGGCGACGTTCGCCTGTAGCTATGTCACGGCAGAAAATATGCTGAATCATGCCCAAGTCGCGGCTGGCGATACCGTGTTGGTGACCGGTGCGTCGGGTGGTGTTGGGTCTGCTCTTGTCCAACTAGCAAACCGGCGCGATGCGGTTGTGGTAGCGCTATGTGGTGCTGATAAAGCACAGGCGGTGAGTGCCATTAGCCCTGCTGCGGTTCTCGAGCGTAACGCGGAAGACATCCGATCACGACTTAAGGCGGCCATCGGCCGCGATACGGTCGACGTGGTGGCAGATGTGGTTGGAGGTGTCCTGTGGCCACAGCTGATCGATGCCATTGCACGTGGTGGCCGTTATACCTGTGCTGGAGCCATTGCCGGGCCGGTCGTAGAATTCGACCTGCGGACGTTCTATCTACGAGATCTCACCTTTACCGGTGCCACGGTGGCACCGCCCGGCGTCTTCGAGGATCTGGTACGCTATATTGAGCAGCGTGAAATCAGGCCCTTGCTCGCGGCAACATTCCCTTTGTCGCAGTTTCATGCCGCCCAACAGGCGTTTATCGACAAGCAGCACGTTGGAAACATCGTGGTGTGCCCAGGCACTTAATGCGTAATCAGCGGATCCACAGGCTATGAATGAAACTGCCGGCCAGGAATTAGCGCACAGCAAAATCCAAAAGGTGCGCGATGTGTCGGCCGCACTGCTGAGTGGGGCGTTTGATCCGCTTGCTGATGACCGGTCTGCCGCATCTGAAGATGACATGCCCACATCAGATCAGTTTGCGGTTCATCTGATCTGGAGCGGCCGTGATGCCATGCTGCCCGAACGACTTTATCTGATCCGTCTGGCGGGCATCGAAACGACCGTCCAGATCACAGATCTCTCGTATCGTGTTGAGCCGGATACGCTGGAGCAACTCGCAGCTAAAACACTGGGCCAGGGAGAGATCGCCTACTGCAAGATCGCGTTGGACCGGGCGGTACCGTTCGCCGATCATGACAGTGACGACTGGGTCGGTGCGTTTGCCCTGGTCGATAAAGATCAGAACATGACGGTGGGTGCCGGTGTGATCGACTTTGCGTTACGCCGGGCCACCAATGTGATGTGGTTCGACATGGAGGTCGATAAGGCAGCGCGTGCACGAGCTGGCCAGCAGACGCCGTGTGTACTGTGGTTTACCGGTTTATCGGGCGCCGGTAAGTCGACCGTTGCTGACCGGGTGGAACAGAAACTGCACGCGATGGGTAAACGCACTTATCTGCTCGATGGGGACAATGTCCGGCATGGGCTCAGTCGTGATCTTGGATTTACTGATCAGGACCGCGTTGAGAATATCCGGCGCGTTGCGGAAGTCGCCAAGCTGATGGTCGATGCGGGTTTGATCGTTATGGCGTCGTTTATTTCACCGTTTCGCTCTGAACGGGCGATGGCCCGCTCGCTCATGAGTGAAGGCGAGTTCGTGGAGATTTTTGTGGATGCTTCGCTTGCGGTTTGTGAAGCCCGTGATCCGAAATCACTGTACAAAAAAGCAAGAGCTGGGCAGTTGAAAAACTTCACCGGTATCGACTCGGCCTATGAACCGCCACAAAACGCTGAGATCGTCCTCAACGCCGAAGATACAGACCCGGATACGCTCGTACAACAGATCATCTCCTATCTTCAAGCGCGCAACTATTTATAAGAAGTGGCTGCCATTGGAGCACACGTAAGCGTCTACCAAAAAACCGACCCACTGGGCGGATTGGAAAAACAAGCTTTTCCCGTATCAGGTCGGTTTCACCTGTCCGCCGCGGGACTTCTATGACGGAGGGTCCTGGCACGAGAAATTGAAAGGCTCCACGGGACTAAAACCGCAGAAGCCAGGTTACACGGACATTTCCAGTGTGCCGGACCCCGCCAAACAGCTGTACGAAAAAGTGCGGCCACATTACGAACATCTTTATGAGTACCGTTTGAAAGACCCTTTAAGGTTCAGTTGATACGGGTGGCAGCACTCTGCCCTTATTCGACCAGATAGGCGAGTAGCTGTTCTCGGTGTCCTGGGGTCAGTCCTAGAACATCGTGCAGAAGGCGCTCAGTAGAGCCATAGTGCTCGGATATCGCGGTAAATGCGGCGTCTAGGTACTGTGAGTCGGCTGTAAACACAGCATTCCTGACGTCATCATCTTCTTCGGTGAGCACATCTGTCGGCATTTCCCAGTAGGTGTTCGAGAGCAGGTAGTCATCGAATATCGCGTCGCGGGAGGCACCGAGCGCGGTCAGCAGCAAGGCCGCCGCCAGACCTGTGCGGTCTTTGCCGGCCACACACAAAAAGACGAGAGGATAGTTGCCGAGATCCAAAAGACTGTTGAAGAAGAGCTTATAGGCATCGGCGTGGTCCAACACCAACGATCGGTAGATATCCGCGAGAATCTTGCGTGCACTCGTGCCAGTGAGTTTTTCACCGGAAAGCGCTGAGCGAATCAGCACGCTGACGCTGATGGGGGTCGTGATGGTATTCGCCCTCGCGCTGAACGGAAGATCGATAGGTACCTTCTGTTTCTGTTTGTCATCTCGGAAATCACACAGGGTACGGATGCCCAGCGTCTGGAATTGGCGCAGGGTGTCGTTATCCGTCGCAGAGATCTCGCTAGAGCGGTACAGTGTGTGCCAGCGCAGTGATCCGCCCTGCACCGCATAGCCGCCCAGGTCCCGCAGGTTGCTGATGCCTGGGACGGGTCTTCGAAGCCGTGGTAGTGTCATCGCGCCACGAGTAACGGCGGGAACACAGGCATTAAAGTGTTGCAGACGATCCGATTAATGTGTCTATCAATCAGTCCAGCAATGAAGGTTCCAGAGGGTCGCTAGAGAGCATCTCATAGCCGTCTGCTGTCACCAGCACCTGCTGTTCCAGTTTAACGCCGTCGCGCTCCCCGACAGCACCCATATAACTCTCAACACAGATGATCATCCCTGCTTCCAATGTCCCGTTGTAGGGATTGGGCCCGCGAAAAACCGGATTCACTCTCGGATATTCATCACACATGCCCACCCCGTGTATGACACAGGTGTAAGCATTCTGGTGAAAGGCTTCCGGCGGCACAAAAGCTTGTTGCTGAAAGGCCTCCAGGGTGATCCCCGGCCGGATCAGTTTCAGATTGTATTCAATCTCCTCTAGGGCAAGGCGGTAGAGTTCCTTTTGGCGTTTGGTTGGTTTGGAGGGTCTACAATGCAGGGTGCGGGAAATGTCGGCACAGTAGCCGTAAGGACCAATCATGTCGGTGTCAAAGCCCACCAGGTCACCGGATTCTACGCGCCTGAGTGTGGCTTCCTGCATCCAGGGATTGATTCGCGGACCGGAAGCGAGCATGCGGCCGTCGTGCCAGTCTCCGTTGTTGGCAAGGTTGGTGTAGTTGAGTAAGCCCCACAGTTGGGCTTCGGTCACGCCCGCGCGCAGAGCGGTTTTGAGTTTGGCGATGCCGTGCTCGGCGACGGCGACCGCCCAGCGGATACAGTTGATTTCATCTTCCGATTTGATGACTCGGGCGTTTTCAGAGACCAGCACACCGTCGATCACTTCAAGTCCTGTCGCCTCCAGTGCCTGAGTGATACTGGGGTTGACGTATTCAACAGCCACCCGCCGATTGTCGGTACCGATCTCTTTAAGGTAATTGACCACATCCCGCGCCAGTTGCTTTGCATTGTTCTCAAGTTCTGTCGCGCCATCGAAGTAGGAAATCGGCCGGGCCTCACGAAATTCATCCGCCATCGGGGCGGAATCCAAGGCCCCGTGGATAACCACCGGGCCGTCAACTGGCAGAAACAAGTAGGCTGTCGGGATGTGCGACTGAAACAGTGCATAAGCCCGGTAGTCGACCGCATATCGGAGGCTGATCGGACTGACGAGCAGGCACATCGCGGCCCCAGTATCCCGAAGACATGAGCGCAGCCGCGCCAGACGATGGGTATGGAGGCGTGCGATATCAATCGCGGGGGGTGACTTGAATTGGCTGAGGTCACTCCAGTCATCCTGGGCAACCAGGCTATCGGGAGAAAACTGGTTCATGGTGTGATAATTCCTTTAATCATATGTCGGCCTAATTCATGCATCGGGCCAGCAGTTGGTCGATTTCTGAGTGAAAACTAAACCCGGTTCAGGTGACCTCTGCCGCGCCACTTAAGTCAATCGTATTCCCTGTTGCCTGCGGCGCCACTCCGCTGGCAAAAAAAGTAATCAAGCTGGCCACCTCTTCCGGCGTTGCCACACGTCCGGTGGGATACATCGCTGCCATGGCTTCGAGTCCTTTCTCCTCAATCACCGGGCGAACCATGTCGGTCAGTACAAAACCCGGTGCGATGCCGTAGGCGAGAATATTGTCTTTTGCACAATCGCGGGCGATGGTTCGATTGAGAGCCAACATACCGGCCTTGGAGGCACCATAGTGCAGGTGGTCGATATTGTCGCCTCGTTTTCCGGAGCGACTCGAAACATTGATCAGTACACCGCCACCGGTTTCACGAAAATGGGTGACGGCCCGGCGGCACAGTTGGGCGGCGGCCAGCAGGTTGATACGCAACGTCCGTTGCCAGTCGTCAAGCCATTGGCCAAGATCAAGGTTCAGGGGTGATTTTTCGTAGATGCCGGCATTATTGATCAGGATATCGATATGACCGCGCCAGGCTAGGGCATTATCCCAGAGGTGTTCGGTTTCGCTTTCAGAAGTGAGGTCTGCCTGGCACAGATGAATCGAGGAGCCACCGAATTCATCAGCGAGCGCCTGTGCAGCGGTAAGGTTGGAACCGAAGTGAACGACCACGCTGCCACCATGGGCGACGAGTTGGCGCACGGTGGCTGCGCCAATACCACGTGATCCCCCTGTCACGAGTATGGTCTTGCTGGTCAAGTCGATCATCTGCTTTAGATATGATCTGTTTGTTCGTAGTTCTCTTTGATGAAAAGTCTACCCGATTGGAAGGCTAGGGACTGTCAGGAAATTAGGCCTTGTCGCTTCTAGATCCTCCTGAATAGATCGATTTCTATCGGTTTGACAGGCGGCAATAGAACTCTAATGTTCTTGAGTCGTTTGGCTGATTCCGTAAAAAGATCTCAGTTCAGATTTCAGGACTTTTCCGAGAGCGCTCTTGGGCAGTTCATCGACGAACACCATCTGACGGGGTATTTTGTAGCCGCCGATCTGCTGACGTGCGAAGTCTATGACGGATTGGATGTCGGGTGCTGTTTTCCCCGCGGCGACCAGAACTGCAAGCACCGCCGCAGGTGTCAAAACCGTATGACTGAGGAGACTACTGGTCGCACACCAGAATCCCAGACTCTGTCCCGACTTTTATATAGTGCGCCGGTTCGGGGATCACGAAAGCCGGTCGCTGGAGTGATCCGTATCAGGTCTGTTATGCTTACACGGCTCGCGATAATTCAGGTTTACAGTCAATCAGATGACATGCCATGAACAGCATTAATCCAGTTGTTGAAGCTTCGGTACCCGCTGTTGGGCGTCTCGGGTGGCCATCACTCGTCGGCATCATCCTGGCAGTGATCATTCTGTATGGTGTCGGTTTTGCGCATAACGACTCGCTGCATCACTCGGCCCATGACACCCGCCACTCGGCGGCTTTCCCCTGCCACTGAACCTCGTACTTGGACGTATTCAGACGGATTGTCTTCTCAGCCTGTCTGGCTGGGCTGGTGTCCGGGTTGGTTCTGACTGGGGCACAATCATTATTTGTGCTGCCGATTATTGCTGAAGCCGAGTCCTATGAACAGGCAATCGACAGTGGCGTTTCCAGTGCGGAGAACGCGGTGTCAGCACACGGTGATGCAGCGCACAGTCACACACGCTTACTGTGGACAGCCATCAGCAATATTGGTCTGGGTATCGGTTTTGGACTGTTGATGACTGCAGTACTTTCGCTTCGTGGCCGGGTTAGTTGGCGCGAAGGTCTACTCTGGGGGATAGGGGGCTACGCCACGTTCTTTTTTGCACCTGCCTTGGGTTTACCGCCTGAGTTGCCGGGCACTACGGTGACGACATTGGCGCCGCGTCAGCTCTGGTGGTTGTTGGCGGTGACGTTCACCGGGATCGGGTTGCTGCTGCTCATTTTAGGTTCGCCAGGATGGGTGAAGGTTATCGGTGCGGCATTGTTACCAATACCTCACCTGGTCGGTGAACCCCGCCCGGAGAGCTACAGCGGTGCCGCGCCCGAAGCGCTGACGAGTGTTTTCTTGGTACACACTGCAATCGTCAACGCGATATTCTGGCTGCTCCTGGGTGCTGTTAGTGCGCTGTGCTTACTCCGCTTTTTGCGGCCGCCCGCGTCCAGGACCTGACCCATAGGTACATTATTTGGGCGTGGAGGAGTATTCCTCAAGATACACGGTGCCACGGGCAGCCAACTGACTGATGTCATCGTCGCTATAGCCGAGTTCGCTGAGAACTTGATGGCTGTGCTCACCCAGTCGGGGCGCTGGCCGCGTCAGGGTAGGCCCACCATGCGCGAAATTGAAGGCAGCGACCGGTGCCTTTAGTTGCAGGCCCGTTTCAGGAATGGTATCGGATTGTTGCAGCACCTGGCGCGATTGTGTTTGAGGATGTTGAAGCGCTTCGTCAATTCGGCGTACGCGCGCTGCAGGCACACCGGCGTCATTGAAATGTGCCTCCCACTCGTCGGCTGTTTTTGTCGCCAGAATATTGGTCAGTAGTTCGGCAAACTCATCCCGACGCTCGCCGATCTCTTTAGCAGTGGCGTGGGTGACTTCTTCTGCAAGATCGTTACGGTCAATCGCTCTCAACAGCCGCTGCAGTTGTTTCAGTGTGTAGGCACCGACCATCAGTAGGCCGTCAGCTGTTGGATAGGCTGAATAGGCGGCACGGGAGGGATGTTGATTGCCGGGCGGCGGAGGCGTCTGGCCAATGGATTGAGTCGTCATGACGAGATTTGACATCAGCATCATTGCTGCATCGGCCATGGCCACATCAATACATTGACCCAATCCTGTTCGTGACCTTTGAAAGAGTGCTGACGAGATCGCCAGCGCCGCGTGGGCACCGGTGCCGTAATCAAGCACAGCGGGGCCGACCCTGACGGGCGAACTGTCGGGCGTACCATTTGCGGCCATGAGTCCGGAGTAGGCCTGGATGACTACATCGTATGCCGGGTGCCTGGCTTTAGGTCCGGTATGCCCAAACCCGGTCAGTGAGCAGTAGATGATGCGTGGGTTCAATGCGCTGACCACGTCATAGCCCAGCCCATGGCGTTCCATCACCCCGAAGCGATAGTTCTCAACCATCACATCCGCAGTTTCGATCAGTCTGCGGGCGACCGCCACACCGTCTGGTGCTGAAAGGTCCAGAGACAGTGAGCGTTTGTTGCCGTTCTGGGACAGGAACTCGGTGCCACGGCCTTCGTTTGCCAGCGCGGCACTATCGCCGATTTCGCGGTACATGTCCGGCTCATGGCGGGGCTCGATCTTGATGACATCGGCCCCCATGACGGCCAGTTGATAGGTCGCGGAAGGGCCAGCCAGCACATGGGTGAAATCCACCACCCGGATACCATCGAAAGGTTTGAGTTGCTCTTGAGAGCTGTCGTCGGGTAACGAGGCCATGGGTGTCTCCGGTATTTTCGTCGTCAGTCTGGGGTTATTGCTGTTTGCGGTAGATGAATGCCATGTCGGGTTTTTCGGTCGCGTAGTAGTGTACCCAGATGTATAAAGCCTGAAACGCCGCCGCAACGAGCGCCAGTTTGGACGCAGCCAGAATTCCGAACAGCCACAGTGATTGAATGGCGAACACGTACATCGCATTGGCTGTCCATCTGAATGCGCCCTCCTGGATCAAGGGTCGGTTGCGATAATCGGGATCGAAGTGATCGAGTCCGGCTGCACGCGCAAAGCCAAAGAATTTCTTAACGGAATACATTGTGTAGCCAGCAAGGCACAGGATCGGCAACGCCAGCAGCAATCTCAACTCCATTGGTAGGGAAACAGTGTTTTGATTGGCCAGGCAAAGGGCGAACAGGGTAACGAACCGGCCAACAAACAGCGTAAAGAACAAGATCAGATAAATTCGAAGACCCGATTCAGAGGATCCGTGTCGGGTGAACACCCGATGCTGGAGTTGAAGTCGCCAGGAGATCCATACAAATGCCTGGTGCAGGACGGGTGTGGTGATCGCGATCCAATACCAGAGAGCAACAGAGATGCCGAGCCAGACACCTTCTGTCGGTTGGGTGATATAAATCAGCGGCAGTGCGACAAGCAGAAACGCCACATGTAGATGTTGCCCCTGGAACAGAGACGGGGGGTGATTCGGGTTCACTTGGTGGCACTCATGTGGTAATCGTACCGCGCCATGTTGATTAGATGCAGATGTTCTGTTTGTCGTTTGGAATTGATTGATTGCCAGACGAACCAGCAAAGTGTGGTTCGCGAACAACCCAACTTTCAACGATACTAGGTAGATAATATCCGCAACGATCTCAGTGACTGTAAAGTTACAACAGGTTCAGCGCGGCAATAATACTTCCGATAAGCAAAGGATAAGAATATGGCCAACAAACCACAACTCTACAAATTCTCTGACATCGAACATCGACTGCACACGCTGGAACCTGGCAAAAGCTACATCAAGCCGTTCGTAACCAGCGCGGTCAGTGACACTATGTGTGGTGGTCTTAACTTCCTTAATCAGGTCTCGGTGCCCTGGGACCTGACGTGCGATGAGATAATTTACTGCATGGAAGGGACATTTCGTTTGACTTGCGATGGTGAGTCGTACAGCTGCAGTCCAGGTGATGTCCTTTATGTTCCGAAGGACAATCATATTGCCTATGAGTGCGATGAAAAATGTGTGATTTTCTATGCGGCTTATCCACACGACTGGAAGCAGCAGGCAGGCATCACCTTTGTTCCAGGGATCGATCCGGAGGATATGCCCAAGCCAACGTGATCGCGGTTATGTTGATGGTCAGGAGGATTTACAAGAACAACCACCGTAAGTAAAAATATTCTCTGAGCTAATTACCACCAGCTTTTACACACTTAGAGAAACAACTTGTTTTTGCAGATGGTATTGTCGTTGGATTAACTGCTCAATATTCTCTAACAATGTTTGGTAGTCGATATCGATTGGAGTTAGGCATCATCAGATAGTTGATCTTGACGACTGGTGATCTGGCCAGCGCTCAGTAAAGGCGCAGATATTCAACGACTTCCCAGTCGGTAATGGCCTGATGGTACCGTTCCCACTCGTCGGATTTGTAGGCCAGGTAAGAATTCATCATGGCATCGCCCAGTACTGTGCGTGCCAGGTTGTCAGTACGCAGAATCTCTATGGCTTCCAGCAGGTTTCGCGGCAGCCGCTGGGCGCCGGAACGTTCGATTTCATCCTCGCTCATGCTGTAAAGATCCTGATTGAGCGGCGTACCGGCGTCATAGTTATTCACGATGCCTTCAGTCATCGCAGCGGCAGACATGCCCAGGGCAAGGTAGGGGTTCATGCACATATCCGCGGCCCGGTTCTCGATAGCGAACCGGCTCTGTGGCAGGCGCAGCATGGCCGACCGGTTGTTGTAGCCATAGGTCATGTGAGTCGGTGCCCACGTGACCGTGCCGCCTTCAAAACCGCCTACCCGGGGAACCAGACCGTTATAGGAATTTACCGTTGAGCAGGCAATGGCCGTCAGGGCGCCGCCATGTCGCAGCAAACCGCCCACCGCACCAAAGACAGCGTCACCCCAGCTACCGTTTGGGCCTTCGAAAATATTCTCGCCGGGTTTATCGACCAGTTGCATCGACGTATTCATGTGTGCACCCGATCGCCAGTCACCGATAGTCGGTTTCGGCATAAAGGTGACGAACAGCCCGTGGCGCTTGGCGACTTCTTTTAGAAGTACTCGCAGAAAGACCAGACGGTCGGCCATCGCCAGCAAGTCAGTGTAGTGAAAGTCCAGTTCAAACTGAGAATAACCCCCTTCACAGACCACATCGTGCAGGTTCCAGCCGAGTCCCTCGATGATGTCGATCATCTCGCCGAGAAAACCCATCGAGTCTATCGAGAACTCAATATCGTAGCCGAACGCCTGTCGGCGGGGCCGTACACCCTGCCCGGGTGCCGGGTCATTGTCGAACGCCTTGACTGGTTGTCCGTCCTGCCATTTCATGACGATGAATTCAGGCTCTACACCGGCGTACACTGCATAGCCTTGATCTGCAACGTTCTGAATGGTTTGTTTCAGCGCACTGCGTGGACACAGCTTGTAAGGTTGTCCCTCCCACCACAGGTCTGCGAACACCCAGGCACAAGTTTTATCCCACGGACAGATCACGAGACTGTCGAGGTCGGGCAGGGGAATTTGGTCGGAATCAGCGGGACCAAGTTCTGGCACGAATGAAATTGAATGGACTGCGAACTGAGGCCCTTTTCCCATGCATAACAACTCGAAATCGCTAATTGGCACTGGCTTGGTTTTGGGCACACCCAGCAGGTCGATCCAGCAGGATAGGATGTATTTAACCCCCGCGGCTTCGAGTCGGCTTTTTTCTTCGGCTACACGCGCTGAATCAGGCAGTGCATCGGCAAAGTTTTCGATGTAGGGCATGGACAGAATTCCTGTAAATAGACAAGATAGGGTGCTGCCGGCTTGTGTCGGTTACAGAAGCGACCTCAAGGTCCGGCAGGTGATGTACAGTCAGTCTAGGTACGTCTACGTAAAAAGTAAATTCTCTGTTATGGTAACCGCGCATTAGTCGGAGCATCATGATGACAAGTAGGCTCTTGCATCGCTATTAGCCCACTGAGTGATTACTATGACCGTGCTGATAGACACAGCATTCTTTAACGCCTTCGATCAAGTGGGTCCGGTACACCATGGACTACC
The DNA here is from genome assembly GCA_022450155.1 of Gammaproteobacteria bacterium. Taxonomy (NCBI): domain Bacteria; kingdom Pseudomonadati; phylum Pseudomonadota; class Gammaproteobacteria; species Gammaproteobacteria bacterium. The sequence continues at coordinate 114,723 of JAKUQR010000006.1, forward strand.
GGCCGCGGCTTATACACGTAGTGAGTTTTTTGAATTGGAATCCAACCTGTTATTTACTGCTTCGTGGTCATTTGTCGGGTTTGCGCATCAGTTGGCTAAGGTGGGTGATGTGCAACCACTAACTGTGGCGGGTAAGCCGGTATTCCTGGTGCGAAGTGAATCAGACAAAATTCGTGCATTCCATAACGTTTGCCGGCATCGAAACCTTAAGTTGATTGATCGGGCTGGGCATTGCGATGTCCTGATTACCTGTCCTTATCACCGCTGGTCCTATGATTTCAGCGGGAAGCTCCGCCTCGCCCCATACTTTGGTGGTGAAAAAACAGGTCTGCCCGATGGATTTGACCTTGCAGATCACGGACTTTATGAGATTCGGTGCCATACATTTCATGACTGGGTATTTATCAACCTGGATGGCCAGGCCGAATATTTCGATGTTTTTATCGAGCCACTCAAACGCCAGCTGATTGGGTTTGAACCCGAAAAGTTTGAACCTGTCGCCACTTTGGATTTTGGCGAGGTGCCGGCCAACTGGAAGTTGTTGATGGAAAACTTCATCGAGCCCTACCACGTTCAGTATGTGCACAAAACGACAACCAGTCAGCCGCTTGAGGATCATTACGTGGTGGCAGACGAACACTGCCTGGGCAGTGCTATTGAACTGACGGCCGAACAACAGGCCGATGCCGCAGCCGGTACGCTAGGTGTCAGTTCGCGCTATTTAACGCTGTTCCCCAATTTTGTATTGGGGTTGTATTACCCGGATCAGATCGGTGTGCACTTGAACCGTCCGGTGTCGGCGGATACAACTCAGCAAAGTCGGGTGATTTATCTGCATCGTGATTCAGATCACAGTCAAGCTGCGGTCGAACATGCGCGGCAGTTGTGGGACAGCGTACACCGTGAGGATCACCACATGTGCGAACGGCTTCAGGCAGGGCGCCACAGCAGCGTCGCCGAAGGTGGCGGTGTACTCTCCCCTCACTGGGAAGTGAGCGTGCGGCGGTTTCAGGAACTGGTCGCTGATGCAGTTCGCCCTGGCCTTGAAGGCGGGATCTGAACTTCTCACCATAAGTGGAACTGGAATCTCTTCAGGCATCACACAGCTGTCCTATGAGATCAATCAGAAAGTTCGGGTGTGTCGATACCAACGAGGTGTACCGTTTTTGGCTCACCTTTTATCTTGAGGATCCTGGTGTTGCCGTCAAGTACTTCGACCCAAGTTGCCGGGGTGTAGGTACACGGGCAGGCTGCGACAACAGCTGTGCTGGCCATAAGCTGCAAGAGCCCAGCAATCCCCACTAAAGCGCGATATTTATTGGTGTCTGTCGGACTAACGCGTCGTAACGTCGAAAGCGGTAGAAATTAGAAGTAGCCCCGCAAATCTGAACACCCTGTTAAGTGAATTCTCTGCCTGGTACTGGCATCATAACCCCAGTGATCAGGAGAGAGAAAATGAGCAAGCGACCACGCCGGAATCACTTACCGGCATTCAAGGCCAAAGTGGCATTAGAGGCTGCCACAGGGGAATACACCCTGGCGGGGCTGGCCCAAAGATTTGACCTACACGCCAACCAGATCAGCCAATGGAAAACCCAGTTACTCGAGCGTATCCCGGAGGCTTTTGACCAGAACAGGCAGGTATCAGCCCAGCCGATCGATAACAAGACCCTGCATGCCAAGCTCGGTGAGCTGACCCTGGAGAATGATTTTTTAGAAGGTGCGCTCACCAACCAGGGCAGCTTAAACAGGCCAGGCACCCCGGTCACCGGATCTATCCCTATCTGCTGCGCCCTATGCGCATAGATCGGCCCAATCAGGTCTGGGCCGTGGATATCACCTATATCCCGATGGCCCGGAGGTTTATCTATCTATCCACATAATCGCAAATGCTCATGATTAATCTAAATGGTAACCAAATCCGTGAAACAACACGCTCATTAACCTAGATATTAGCAACAAACGACCTAAAATTAAGTGTTTAAAGATGGAGCGTGGTCTGTTGGTTGACTCCAAATGGTAGCTATGTTTCACTGTTTCCCTTGTAATTAGCACGTTTGTATTTGGCACGTTGGGCGGTTGTAGAGATTTACCCTACTCGTGTTGATATGAAGAATGCAATTTTCCCCACGAGGATTCGAGAGAAATGAAAGAAATCAAGACTTTTCAACAGATGTACCGCGATGGGCACGTTAACCGTCGTGAGTTTTTAGCAGCGATGGGTGCGCTCGGTGTGACTGCAGCGACCGCTGGCAGTTTTCTGACCTCAGCCAGTGCACTGGCATCAACACCCACTCGGGGCGGTTCCGTCATCTTTGCGTCGAACCTGCATGGTCCAGACGATACCTTGGACCCGATTCTAGGCACATCAACCATCGACTACACCCGGGCAAATGCGGGGTGCAATGGCTTGATCCAGGTTTGGACCGACATGAGTCTACATGGTGAGTTGGCTGAAGAGTGGTCGGTGAACGGTAATGCGACGGAATACATCTTCAAAATCCGTAAAGGCGTTACCTTCCACGATGGTCATCCTCTGGAGGCCGCCGATGTTGTGTGGAGCATGAACCGTCACATTGAAGATGGATCGCCGTCTTCGATAAAGTCCTTTTTCGCCCAAGTGACGGAGTGGAAAGCTGTCGACAAGCACACCGTGAAACTGAGCCTGTCGTCACCCGATGCGGATATGCCGTACAAGCTCACACAGCCACAAGCCAAGATCGTCAAGAAACACACGACGAACTGGTGGAAGTGTGGTACCGGGCCCTATCTGGTTGACGAATTTCAGGCCGGTGTGAAGTCGACCCATGTGCGTAATCCAAACTATTGGCGCGACACTGGCCAACACCTCGATAGCATAGAGATCACAGCGATCACCGACCCGAATGCGCGTCTAAACGCGTTGCTCGCGGGCAGTGTCGACATGATTGGCGCGATCAGTGCCAAGATGATCAAGAAGCTCGAGAGCTCAGGACTGAATGTCTTGTCAGTGCCGGCGGGTGTGTATGGTGGTATCTGCTGCCTGAAGAACACAGCCCCGGGTGATAATGATGATCTGGTTCAGGGACTGCGGTACATCCAGGATCGTGAGCGGATTGTCCGGAAGTTCCTAAAAGGTCACGGGACACTGGGTAACGACCATCCGATCAACATTTCTTATGGCGCCGATCATTGTCATGAACTGCCGCAAATTCCGTATGATCCGGACAAGGCCAAGTGGCATCTGAACAAGTCGGGCTACACGACGGCTGAATTGTTCGTTGCACCCGTTTCTGGTGCTATCGAGGATACGTGTCTCCTGATGCAGGCGAACCTCAAGAAGATCGGATTTGATCTGAAACTGAAAAAGGTACCGACCGACGGTTACTGGGGTGCGGTGTGGATGAAAGAGCCACTGAACGTGGTGTCATGGAACATGCGCCCGACTGCGAACTCGATGATGGGTATTCAGTTTGGTCCCAATGGCAACTGGAACGACACTTACTGGAATAGTGACCGCATGGGAGAATTGTTGAAAGACTCCTTGGCCGAGACCGATGCAGCCAAGCGCCATGAGATGCACTGTGAGATGCAAAAGCTGGTCAGTACTCAAAGCGGGATCATTATTCCTTATCACACCAACATTTTGGATGCCCACAATCCAAAGGTCAAAGGATTCTCCAACGTGCCTCTGGGTCAGTTTGGCGGGAACGGCTGGGCCGAGTTTGCCTGGAAAGAAGCTTAAGTTAATAGCTGTGATGTTACGAAAAGAAGCCCGCACGTTCGCGTGCGGGCTTCTTTATTTGGGCTACCCTAAACTCATGTTATTTGATTAACTCATCATGCTTTGGCGCGCGATTGTCGGCCGGCTGGGCCTCAGTATAGTCACCTTGTGGCTGGTCTCGGTGCTGATTTTTATCGGCACCAACTTGTTGCCTGGGGATATTGCACAGATTCTACTGGGGCAGACTGCAACCCCTGAAAACACCGCCGCGCTGCGTGTAAAACTCGGTCTGGATAAACCCGCCCACATGCAGTATCTGGTCTGGCTGGGTAACGTCGCGATGGGGGACTTAGGAATTTCCAAGGCGGGCTTAGGTGCTGGGCTGGGCACCCCAATCGTCGAGGTGTTGGGGCCTCGAGTGACTAACACCCTCCGTCTTACTGCACTAGTGGCAGTTATTGCAATTCCACTTTCATTATTTATCGGATTGATCGCCGCGATGCATCCGGGAACCCAACTTGACCGCACGGTGACGTTCTCGACGCTGAGTCTCATATCAGTGCCCGACTTTCTCGTGGCGACATTTTTAGTATTAATTTTTGCAGTTTATTTAGGATGGTTACCCTCTATCGTTTTTCTGAGAGGTAACGAAACTGGCTGGGTGCTAATTAAGACCTTAGCAATGCCAACCTTGACTTTGATTATAGTTGCCTCGTCGCAGATTATCCGAATGACGCGGGCAACAGTTCTGAATGTGATGAGTTCCCCATACATTGAAATGGCCATACTGAAAGGTGTGCCACGCAAGAAAATTATCTTGCGGCATGCATTGTTAAATGCGATCGGTCCGATCGTTAATGTGATTGTGCTGAATCTTGCGTGGCTTGTCGGTGGGGTCGTGGTGGTCGAGATAATTTTTGCCTATCCCGGATTGGCTAAATTGATGGTCGAAGCCGTTCTTCTGAGGGACTTACCGCTGGTTCAGGCTTGTGCAATGATTTTCTGTAGCACTTATGTCGTCCTAATTTTTTTGGCCGACATGGCTTCAATACTGTCCAATCCGCGCCTGCGCCATCCCAAGTAAGAGAGCTGGCAATGTCAGAGATAACTCAAAACGCTAGTCCGACAACGCAGTTCGAAGAACTGCCTGATGCACCGCCCAAGCGAAAAATAAAACTCAGTTGGGCAGGTAAAGCCGGTGTTGTAGTCCTCATTTTCTGGGCGATCATAGTGGCCATCGGACCAACGATCTCTCCTTATCACGAGGCAGACATTCTTGAAGAGGCACTTTTTGTTGTGCCAGGCGGAGACGAGTATCCGGATACAGATTTTCTGCCACCCAGTAAAATCGTGTTGCTTGGGTCGGACTATTTGGGTCGGGACACTCTATCTCGTCTACTTTACGGCGCAAGAACAACCATCGGAATTTCGTTTATTGCAACCCTGTTGGCGTATCTCATCGGGGTCACACTGGGCATTGCAGCGGCCGTCGGCAGCAAAGTGCTAGACACGATTCTGAGCCGGCTAAACGACGCACTGCTTTCTTTACCCTCATTAATGATGGCGCTTGTTATGATTGCTGCTTTGGGCAGCACGATTCCTTTGCTGATCCTGCTGACGGGAATAATTTACGCGGCCAGTGTGTTTCGCATTGCGCGTTCTCTGGGGCAGGAGGTCATGGTCAGTGATTTTGTTGAAGCGGCTCGAGTACGAGGTGAGGGTTTATGGTGGATTATCACCCGAGAAATACTACCCAACATCGCGATGCCGTTGGCGACTGACTTTGGATTGCGTTTCGTTTGGATCATCCTGTTCATCTCCGCATTGAGTTTTCTGGGACTAGGTGTGCAGCCACCAATGTCGGATTGGGGCAGTATGGTGAAGGAAAATCTTCCAGGCCTGATCTATGGGTCGATGGCACCGATATTGCCATCGCTTTGTATCGCAACCCTCACGATATCGGTGAACATGATTGTGGATGATATCTCTGCATTTACCGGCGGCAAGCTGTCCAAGAGGATGATTGCATGAGTGTCCTGCTCGAGGTTGACGATCTCAAAATCAGTGCCCGCAGGGACGATGACAGCCTGCTGCCGATTGTTAAAGGGGTCAGTTTCAACGTGTCCCGCGGTGAGGTGGTGGCGCTGATCGGCGAGTCTGGGTCGGGCAAGACCACCATAGCGTTGTCGGCTCTGGGGTATACCAAGCCGGGCCTGGAATTTGCCGGCGGTGAGGTCCGCCTGGAAAGTGAAGATGTTATTACCATGGAGCCAAATCAGCTGCGAGCCCTGCGTGGCCAGCGGGTCGCTTACCTGGCCCAGAGCGCAGCGGCAACGTTCAACCCGGCGCTGACGATCGGTGAACAAGTGACAGAGTCTTGTGTATTACACGGCATACTCAACCAAAAACAGGCCAATGAACGTGCTGAGACACTCTACCGTGCCCTGGAATTGCCAGATCCTGATCGATTAGGCAAACGATATCCACACCAGGTGTCAGGGGGTCAGTTGCAACGGCTAATGGCTGCAATGGCACTGTGCGGCAAGCCGGATCTTCTCGTGCTCGACGAGCCAACTACTGCCCTCGATGTAACCACCCAGATAGAAGTGCTTAAGGCATTCAAATCGGTAATTAAGCAAGAAGGCTCTGCCGCCATTTATGTGACGCACGATCTGGCTGTAGTGGCGCAGATTGCAGATCATATCGTGGTGCTCTATGCGGGTGAGGTCCAGGAGCATGGCAGCGCCGAACAAGTGGTAAATCAACCGACCCACGATTACACCCGACGCTTGATGCGTGCGGTACGGCCACCACCTGCAGCCGGTCAGGGTGATGAAACATTGGGTGAGCACAAGCGAGAGGTACCGGCGTTAAAGGTGAAAGACATTACCGCGGGTTATGGCAGGAAACGCAATGGCGTACCTGAGATTACAGTCTTGCGGGACGTCAATGTCTCCATTGAACGCGGCCATACCGTGGGCGTGATAGGGGAATCCGGTTGCGGGAAATCGACCCTGGCGCGGGTGATGGCCGGATTATTGCCTGCCGTACATGGGCAGGTGTTGCTGGACGGAGACGAATTGCAACCGGCGCTTCAAAAGCGCGACCGCAGTGAATTACAGAAAATTCAGTTTGTTTTTCAGATGGCCGATACTGCGCTTAATCCGCGTCAACGGATCGATCATATTCTGGGTCGGCCCCTAGAGTTTTACCTGGGCCTAAAAGGCAAGGAGAAGCGCAAGCGGGTCATGGAGCTGCTCGACATGGTCGAACTGCCTCAGGACTTTGCCGGCCGGTATCCCGAGGAACTCTCGGGTGGGCAGAAGCAGCGCGTTAATCTTGCCAGGGCGCTGGCTGCGTCTCCCGAGGTGTTGCTCTGTGACGAGGTGATCTCGTCCCTGGATTCGATCGTGGGCGCCAATGTCATTGAACTATTAAAACGGTTGCGCAAACAAACCGGCGTATCGTTTGTGTTTATCAGTCATGATCTTTCGACGGTTGCTTCCTTTGCGGATGAGATTGTGGTGCTCTACGCTGGCCGGGTGGTTGAACAGGGGCCGGCGGACCAGGTGCTGTCACCTCCCTATCATCCCTACACCCGTCTGCTGATCAGTTCTGTACCAGAACTTCGTGTCGGCTGGTTGGAAGAGACGATGCAGACGCAAGAAGCACAGGCTGGTATCGACCGGGTCGTGCAGTTGACCGAAATCGGCTGTCCATTCTTTGATCGATGTCCACTGGCCATCAAGGATACCTGCGATCGTGAGACTGCCCCCATCCGGGATCTTGGCGATGGTCACCTGATCGAATGCCATCGCAGTATGGAAGAGTTTGTGCACTGAACTTGACCTGAATTTGGTGTAGGCTTGGATTTATAAAACGTTGTTGCCAACTATTGAGTGGCCCGTTTCTACACGGGTCTGCAAATACGTCAATCGGATTTCCCTCATGTGATTTAGCAACGTCGCTGCTGATCGTCTGACGAATCAGTGGCTGCTCAATTAACATGGACGAGGTTGCCACGCTGACCATCTCGATCAACATGATCGTCGACGACATCTCTGCGCACACCGGCGGTAAACTGGCGAAGAGGATGATCTGATTCGGCTGAGATATACCTCGATTACTCCTTATTCGTGTGCGTGACTGCGCCGGCAACGTGCGACCATCCGGGGTCGAGTAAAAGCCGACAGTTCCGGCGCTTTATTCCTGACAGGGACTGGCAACCACATTAATTGGGTTTCCCTCATAAAATTTAACAATGTTCTCCACTGCGATCTCACAAATCGCATCACCGGCTTCGGGTGTGTTGTAGGCCACATGCGGACTCAGCACCACATTGTCAAGTTTGAGCAATGGGTGTTCGACCGGCAAAGGATCTTGCTGGTAAACATCGAGCCCCGCTGCTTTGAGGTGACCATCGCGTAGTGCATCGACGAGTGCTGTTTCCTCAACAACCTCGCCACGGGCAGTGTTGATGAGAATGGAGCCCGGTTTCATCTGTTTGATCCTGCCAGCATCAATCAAGTCTATCGTGTCATCGGTAAGCGCGACATGTAGAGAAATCACATCAGAGGTTTGCAGCAGTTTGTCGAGGGATACGAATTCGACATCGTGTTCGCGGGCGCGGGCTTCGCTGGGGTTTCGGGTCCAGACCTTCACAGTCATGCCGAACGCGCGGGCCAGCTTAAAGACCCGGCGACCGATACCGCCAAATCCGACCAAACCCAGTTTTTTTCCTCGTAGTTCCATCCCATCAAGCGACTGATTCCAGCGACCGCCGCGCAGTTCGGCATCGAGTTGCGGTAGGTGCCGGGCTGCAGCGAGGAGTAGCGCTAGGGTGTGCTCAGCGACCGTGTTGTCGGCATAACCTGGGCAGTTACAGACGGTGATGCCCTGGGCGGCGGCAGCTGGCAGGTCGATAAAATTACTGGCACCGATACCCGTAAACGAAAGAATTTCAAGTGTGGGGGTCTGGGTCATCACGTCTACCGGCAGTGCCCAGCCGACCAGCAGCGCATGTGCACCGTCGACCCGTCGCAGAAATTCCTGGTGATCTACCGGCGCATCGTAGAAAATCATCAGGTCACCCAGTTTCTCAAGACTTTCCCGGCGATGACCAGCGAGTATTTCTTCAATGCCCTCACTGGCATCTGGATAGACGATGTTCTTCACAATTGCTCCTGATTCAGTACCATGGCTGACAGATTACAGCATTCATAGAAAGAAATGGTTTTCTCGTCAACTGTCCCAAATCTTGCTGATGTCGCATGAAGTAGGTGACCGCGACAACTTTGTCTGAACCCTATAGGACTTCAGGTTCTGAGCACACCGACTCAGTCGGGCGCCGCGGATATGCTATTGGATTGATGATTGCGAGTTCGGTGGTGATCAGTTTTACCGGCTTGATTGTTCGTCATGTGGACGCTGACCCCATGGTCATGAATTTCTATCGTGCCTTGTCACTCATGGTCGCGGTTACGCTTATTCTGGCCATTCAGTATCGCCGTATGGCCATTACCCATGTGATCCGGATTGGCTGGCCCGGAATTGTTGGTGGGGTGATGCTGACCGTGGCAGCAATCTCGTTCCTCCAGTCGATGACGCATACCACTGTTGCCAACACGCTGTTTATTCTGGGGGCTATTCCTTTTTTTACTGCTGTGCTGGCCTGGATTTTCCTGAGAGAGCGGCCCGCACGGGCGACGCTGTGGGCAATGGTGATCGCCTTTTCCGGCATCACGGTCATGCTGGGTGAGGGATTCGGCTCGGGGTCAGCCTACGGAAATCTCATGGCAATGGTCACGGCGATCTGTTTTTCTATTTATACGGTACTCGTGCGGCGCAACCGTCACGTTAATATGCTGCCGGCACTGCTGGTCTCGACGGTATTGATCATACTGGTTGCCGGTGTGAGTAGTTACGGCAGTCTCACGATCTCCACCGGTGACCTGGTGTTGTGTGTCCTCTGGGGTGGCGTACTGTCTGGGTTTACCAGTGTCTGTTTCATCGTTGCATCTCGCCACCTGGCAGCGGCAGAGTTGACGCTGTTTATGCTGTTGGAATTTGCCCTCGGACCGGTCTGGGTGTGGTTGTTCGTGAACGAGATCCCTTCGCGTTGGACATTGTTAGGGGGCAGTCTGGTCGTCGCAGCCGTAATCACGCGGGCACTGGTCGAATGGCGTCAACCCCTGCCGTCTGGTTCGGGGTAGGTTGGATCTGGGATCTGGGATCTGCGACCCGATACTCGATGCCCTGTCGTAAAGGCTCAGATCACACCATCGGCACCTGTTTGGCAGCAATCGAAGCCGGCGAGATGACTTCTAGGTCCAGTTCGACGTGCCACCTTTCGGTGCACCGCACTTGAGGCGGTGCAGTCGGTTTTCCGGAACCTGTCATAACAAAACCCTCGTAACCGCCCATCATGACGCTGTTGCATTTGTCCACATAAATTGGAAACCCACCGATGTAAGGCATAAATACTCTCGGTCGCCCGGGAATATTCGCGCCCACATACCAGGAACTACAAGTCGATCGAAGCGAAACCTGAGAGACTTCGTTGACGTGGTCTACCCAATCGTTTTCGTCGTGAACTTTGGCTTCGATGGTGTCTGCTCCTACATCCCGCATGTGACCAATGCAGTCAGCAATCCAGTCGACGTGCTGTTCGATCGCCTGGATCATACTCGCGAGAACAGAAGGGCTGCCGGGGCCAGTGATCATGAACAGATTTGGGAAGCCGCTTGATGACAGGCCGAGATAGGTACGAGGCCCAGCGCTCCATTTTTTCTTTAGGGTCAAGCCACCACGCCCAGTAATTTGAATTTTGTCGAATGATCCGGTCATTGCGGCAAATCCGGTGGCGCAGACAACGCTATCAAATTCATACTCAATGTCGTTAGCGAAAATACCTTTCTTTGTAAAACGTTCGATCGGTTTTTCAGACACATCGACCAGTCTGACGTGCGGCTGGTTGTAGGCAGCAAAATAGCCCGTATCGACGCACAGACGCTTGCAGCCAAAAACGTTGTCTGGACAAAGCAGATCGGCCGTCTCGGGGTCTTTGACAATATCGCGAATCTTACTGCGTGCGAACTCAGCGATCGTGTCGTTGGCTTGCTTGTTGAAAAGAATATCACCATAAGCGCCAAGGAACGGTAGGCCGCCACGAGCCCAGAATTCTTCGTACTGTTGTTCGCGCAATTCCGCTGTCGCTTCAAGGGCTGGTGATGTGTTGTACTCGAAAAAAAAGCCTGTTGGCCTTGCGCGCGCCTTTGCCCTGAGATCGGGATAACTCGACTTAACGGATTTCACATAATCCAGTTCTAAATCCTCGTTGTGTGCGGGCACTGAGTAGTTCGGTGTTCGCTGGAATACAGTTAACGACGACGCCTGACCCGCAATAACGGGTATTGCTTGAATTGCCGATGAACCCGTGCCAATGACCCCAACCCGAAGCCCTGAAAAATCAACTTCATCATGAGGCCACTCGCCCGTGTGATAGATCGAACCGCCAAATTCGTCGAGACCTTCGAAATCAGGCAGGTTTGCAGCCGACAGGCAACCTATTGCCATGACGCAGAACTGCGCGCTTATTTGGTCTCCTCGATCTGTTTTGACGGTCCAGTAGTTTGCGTTTTCGTCGAACGCTATCGACGTTACACGCGTATCAAACTGGATATGACGACGCAGATCGAAGCGATCAGCAACATGGTTCGCGTAGCTCAGAATTTCGGGTTGGGCTGAGTATTTTTCAGACCACTCCCATTCCTGTTCCAGTTCTTCTGAGAAAGAGAAGGAGTACTGCATGCTCTCGACATCACAGCGGGCTCCCGGATATCGATTCCAATACCATGTTCCGCCAACACCATTGCCGGCCTCATAGACTCTGGCAGAAAGCCCGAGCGCGCGAAGCCGATAAAGCATAAACATGCCGGCAAAACCGGCGCCAACAATGACCGTGTCGAAGTGGTCGTTTGGTTTCACAATCTTTTTCTGATCTTCTGCGGTCTACTATATCTGGTGTAAGTCTGCGTCCGTCACTGCGCCAGTTAGTAACATTATATCTATTCAATTGTCAGGGCAGCGGAGAATAGCTCATGGCGTCCAGGATGGTTGGCACCACTTTTTCATAAGGTGGTACACCGTCGGGAAAACGGGATTTGGCTTCCTGCCAGCGAGGGTGTTCGATGAATTGAGGCCAAACTGCTTCCCTGGAGGCTGCTGACTCGAATGCCAGCAGATAGACGAATGTCTGCCCATCGCGTTCTCTGGGTTGCCAGTAACCGACTGGCCGAATGCCGACTTCTTTAAACAAAGGATCAATGACATCCTGGAAGAGCACCTGGCATTCTTCCATACGCCCAGCTGCAACAGTATATTGTCGTAATTCATAAATCATGGTCTTGCCCTTGCTTTTGTGGGTCAGGCTCTGGAGGACATCATTAAAAGTCGTCGGCTGGGAAGCAGCGACCTCATTGTATCTGAGGTCTGTCTAGGAACCATGACCTATGGTGAACAGAACTCTGAAAAAGAGGCGCACGAACAACTGGCTTGCGCGTGGGATCACGGAGTGAATTGCCTGGATACCGCCGAGATGTACGCAGTGCCGACACGCGCAGAAACTCAGGGCCTGTCCGAGGCGTATGTTGGTTCCTGGATGCGTAGTCGATCGCGCGATAGTGTGATTGTGTTTGGCAAGGTGACGAGCACCAGTCCCAAGACATGGATACCGCCAAATCGCCTACCACCCCAGCCCCCTGCACCACCCCGTCTGACGCCGGAATCTATTCGTGCCGCGGTACATGGAAGCCTTAAACGGCTGCAGACAGACTACATCGACCTGATGGAACTGCATTGGCCGGAGCGTTATGTCGGTACAATGTTCGGTGCCTGGGAATACAAGCGCAGCCGAGAGCAGACCGATGTGGTCCCGTTTGAAGATCAAGTCGGCGCGCTCGCACGGTTGATCGAGGAGGGCAAACTGCGGGCCTGGGGACTGAGCAATGAGACTACGTACGGTCTCTGTCAGTTCCATCAGACAGCAGCTTCTATGGACGTACCCTTGCCGGCTACGGTACAGAATGATTTCAGCCTGCTGGACCGCTCGATGGAACCCGAACTCGCGGAGGCGATCACACCCAGACACCTGAATATTTCTTTTCTGGTCTACGGAGCCTTGAATGGTGGACTGTTGAGCGGAAAATACTTCGATGGAACACCACAGGAGGGTCGACACTGCCTGTGGCCCGACTTTCAGCCCCGTTATCACTCTGACCTGAGCCGCCGAGCGGCCCAGCAGTACGTCACCCTGGCTAAAGAGTACGGGCTGACACCGGTAGAGCTCGCTTTAGGTTGGACGCTGTCGCGTGAATATGTCAGTTCGACGATTATCGGTGCGACTAAAATGGATCAGCTGAGGGTCTGTCTGGCAACGGTAGGCGTCAGTATTAGTGATGAACTAAGCACTGCTGTTGATGAGATCCATAAGGTTTTCCCGAATCCCAATAAGTCTGCGGGGGTGATTTCTCCAGGCTTCATCAAAGATGTCCGCAAGGGCATTTAGCATCAAGTTTAGAGGATCTTCGTCAGGCTAATTCCGGCCTTTTTTACCGCAGTTTCGAGTTGATTCAACGCTCTAACCTGATCGACAACAGCAGCTTCCATGGGTAGTTCACACCAGATCAGCGAGCTTTTCTGGGCAAACGGGTTGACTGGAATAGTCTGGTACTGCATTTGTTCAGAATCCACTCGTGAACAGTAGAGGTGATCACTAACGTAGTTTGTTATTTTCCTTGTGGCGCAGGGCATCGCGCTTTGTTTTCATTTCCAGGTTGCGAGTAAATGCTTGTTCCAGATCGATTCCGGTCTGGTTGGCAAGGCAAATCAATACGAACAGAACGTCAGCCAACTCGTCTGCAAGGTTTTTGTTCGCATCGCTTTCTTTTTCGCTTTGTTCGCCGTATTGACGGGCGACTATACGGGCGACCTCACCGACTTCTTCCATGAGTATCACGGTGTTAGTCAGTTCATTAAAATACCTGACACCATATTCGTTGATCCAGTCGTCAACGATCTGCTGTGCTTGATTCAATTTCATAGATTTGAGGGGATCTGGTAATTTGATAAGGACATGCTAACATCGCCGGCCATGTTCTGGTTGATGTTGATGGGCATTATCTATGGCACCCTGATGATCGCGCTGCCGGGTCTGGCTACCGAGAAATCTGTTCTAATTGGGATTGGCAGGGTTGAAAATGGAAATCACTGATGTTGTCGACTGAACTGGACATTAATCCGTTAACACCTTTTATGGGTGCTGAAATCAACGGCGTAGACCTTCGTCGTTCAGATCAAGTACTGATCGGGCAGATCCAGAAAGTTTTAGAGCAGTATTCGGTTGTTTTTTTTCGGGACCAACCAGCACTCTCGCCAGCTGAGCACAGTGCCCTTGCCAATGCTTTTGGTCCGATTCACGTTCACCCCGCGGCTCCCCGGGGTTCTGAGTTTCCTGGCGTATTGAAAATTGAAGCGAGACGGGACACCAAGGTAGCGGCAGGCAACCGATGGCACTCCGACGTGTCTTGTGAACAGGAACCGCCTTATGTGTCAATCTTACAGTTGCATGAGATTCCGCCGGTCGGAGGCGATACACTTTTCGCCAGTATGTATGCGGCCTATGAGGCACTGTCACCGCGTATGAAGCAGATGCTGGACGGTATGACTGCGAGACACTCGGGAGAATGGAGTTATCGACATCTTTTTAAGTATCAACCGCACGAACCGGCAGATGGTTATCCCGAAGCAGTTCATCCGGTAGTTATACGGCCAAGTGGGAGCGACCGACCTGCACTTTATGTTAACCGTGAGTTCACGGTAGAGCTCGAAGATCTACCGCAAGCAGAAGGGCAGGCACTACTCGAATTCTTGTTTGATCATGCTGAGCGGGCAGACTTTCAGTGTCGGTTTCGCTGGTCATCAGATGCCATCGCGATTTGGGACAATCGCAGTACCCAGCATTTTGCGATGTGGGACTACTGGCCGCACAGCCGTAAGGGACGTCGCGTATCCGTACGTGGACCCAGACCGCAGATGTGGTACTTGGAAGAGGCGTCGACCGCCTGAACTACTGGGATTAGGGAGAAGCCGGGTTAATCGTGTATTTGGCTCAACCATTTTTTATGTGGTATGACACGATGATGCGCCGACAGTTCGGGAAGCGGGTGATCTGAACGTTGTCGTCGTAGCGCCCAAAGATATCCTGAATCTGGTTATCTGACAGATAATGCTTGATGACACGATAGCGTGATTCGTCCGGTAGTTGCCGTACCACAATGAAGTTACCGTCTGCATCGTGATCACCATCGGCGGGTTCCGATTTTGGGAGCTGATCGCAGAACACTACCCGGGCACCAGCATTCAATACTGCATGTAGGCCATCTAAAAATGGGTGCATGCGTGCGTAGGGCACGTGAGCCAGCCAGTCTACCGCCATGGCCGCAGAGAAAGATCCAGTGAGCGTTTTGAGGTCATAGGCGTCCGCTTGTTGAAGGGAGACCCTTTCCCAAGGCAGGTCCTTGTGACGCGCCTGTGACAGTGTTGAATTATTGAAGTCACAAGCGACAATAGATTCGGCCACAGCAGCGGTGAATTGTGTCCAAAAGCAGGGGCCACAAGCCAGTTCGAGGACTTTTTTGCTGCTCATCTCCCTACAGAGGTGTTCAATGACTGGTTGCAGTAGGGTCACGGTATCCGGATTGTCGTATCCCATCGATGTGTCGTAGATCTCGGCCCGTCGATCGTAATAGTGTTGCATCTCTTCGATCATCAATCGCATTCCCTGGTTAAGGTATTCCGGCGAAGTCAGGCGATGGTTGTCATGATCTGAGCCAAGTCGAGGCGTGCAATATCGGGCACCATAGCTTTTTCCGCGGCAAAACCGGCGACCAGCAGTAGAAATGGCCGTTCTTCGGAGGGTCGCTCGAGAATCTCGTTCAGAAACCGCATGGGACTCGGTGTATGGGTCAGCGTCGCAACGCCGGCATTATGCAGTGCGTTGATCAGCAGACCGGCGGCAATTCCGACCGATTCTGAGGTGTAGTAATTCTTGAGACGGTGACCATTAGCATCATAACTAAATTTCTTTAGGAAGATTGCTATCAGGCAGGAGGCTGAGACGAGAAATGGCTTGTGTTCGTTTGTGCCCAGTGGTGCAAGCGCCTCCAGCCATTGTTGCGATGCTCTATGGGCATAAAATTCCAGTTCTTCAACCTCGGCGGCCTCACGAATCCGGCATCGAGTATCTTGGTTTGTCACGACTACAAAATGCCAGGGCTGCATGTTGGCACCACTGGGTGCTGTGCCGGCGGTCCGGATCGCATTTTCAATCACGACCGGTGGAATCTTCCGCGCCGAATAGTCGCGCACGGTTCGCCTCGACTGCATGTCCGCGAGAAACTGTTCCGATCGCTGGATCATCTCTTCATCAGGATACGAGGGGGATTTGAGCGAGATAAAAGGATAATCTGTCATGTGTCCGACCTGGTAGCGGCTTTGTTTTACAGGGTTTTTTCCTGGATACCCCGGATATTGATTTCAACGTCGTCATAGTGCGGATCGAACGTTGAGTCCTGGGCAAGCACCGGAGACAGGCCAGTGAGTGCGAGCGCAGGGATAAGTTTTCGTCGGGCTGTGTCGGCACTGCTCGCCTGGACGTTCACCTCGCCGGCGTACTTAAGGTGATGGGCCGATTTGCCTGAATAATACAAGGTCAGCTCGTATTGGAGCGCAAAGACTGGCACTGCGTTAGATCAGGTTCAGCGCCTGGACCGGAACCGTTTCCACGCAACGTCGGCGTCGGCAGCGAGTTTCCCGTCGAATCGAAGTTCTGATCTGAACTGGCAGGCATCGTCATTCCAGGACACACATTCGGAGAACAGTTCGACTGGGCGGTACAGTAAGATCGGACGCCGAAATGTCACGGTGATCTGATTGGTCAGATAGACTGGGTGCTTGTCATCAAAGTGTTCGAAATCATCAATACAAAAGTCACCATAACGCTCAACAGTCTCTTTCATCAGGCAAGCAGCCGAGTGGCAGTCCAGTAGTGTGGAGATAATGCCGCCATTAACAAAGCCAAACCCATTGTCATATTTGTCGGACGCGGTCCAGGTCGCCGCGACACCGTTACCTGACGAATAGGACTTGATTTGCAAGCCGTGTCGATTGCAGGGACCGCAGCCGAAGCAGGTGCCAGCTGAATAATATCGGTCTTGTAATGAGGGCTCCACCGAGGTTTGACTCCATAGGCTGGCTGTTAGACCGAAGCATGATTGTAGTCGCATCTAGCATCCGCTACCGTGCGCGGGGTAATGACCTGTGTTCAAATCTGGATCTGAGATTGGTATAAATCGATCTCCAGCATAGAATCAACTCGTGAATATCGCAGCGCTATTGCAGAAATCGGCACGCAGCTTTGGCACATCGCCGGCAGTGTCGTACGCCACGTGCGTCCATATGACCTACAGTGAACTCGCCGATCGGGTACAGAAGCTCGCGTCTGGCTTCGTGAACTGCTGCGGTCTGAAGCGCGGTGACAGGGTGGGGATTGCTATGACCAATTGCCCTGCATTTACAGAAGTGCTCTATGCGATCTGGCACGCGGGACTGGTTGCAGTGCCGATGAATGCCAAGCTTCATCAGCGCGAGATCAGCTACATCATTAAAAATGCCGGCGTACGTTTATGTATGGTCAACCGCGACCTAGAGGCGGCGGTCGGTCCACTGTGCGATTCGGTTGAGCGCCTGGATCGGGTTGTCAATGTTGACACCGCTGACTATCGGAGCCTGCTGAACTCGTCTGAACTTGCACTCCAAAGCGTCAATGCAGACGATCCGGCCTGGTTGTTCTATACCAGCGGCACCACAGGAAGGCCTAAGGGTGCGACCTTGTCTCATCGTAATCTGATGATGATGACGCTGAGTTATTTTGCTGATCTGGAGACTCTCTCGTACCGCGATTGCATCATCCACTCAGCACCCCTGTCCCACGGGTCGGGTCTTTACGGTATTCCGCACCTGGCGAAGGCTGCTAACCAGGTGGTGCCTGAAAGTGGCGGTTTTGATCCGCTGGAAATCAACGAACTGTTGGTCAAGTGGCCCAGCTCGGGTTTTTTCTTTGCACCAACGATGATCGTTCGTCTGCTGGCTTCGGGTGCTGTAGACGGAGAGGCACGAACAAATCTCAGGACCATTATTTATGGCGGTGGACCGATGTATACGCAGGACCTGTTTCAGGCATTGGATGTTTTTGGCCCGCGACTGATCCAGATCTATGGTCAGGGTGAGTCACCGATGACTATTAGTTATCTTTCTAAACTTATGCATGAAGATAAGACCCACCCGCGATTCACTGAGCGAATGTCGTCTGTCGGTATTCCACGGACAGATGTCGAGCTTGCCGTGGTGGATGAAAACGGACGGTTGGCCGAAGACAACCAACCGGGTGAGATCATTGTTCGTGGTGAGGTCGTGATGAAGGGATACTGGGAGAACCGGGAAGCGACAGCCGCTGCACTTAAAGATGGTTGGCTGTACACGGGTGATGTCGGTGTGATTGATGCAGACGGATTTCTGACATTGAAAGATCGCACCAAGGACATGATCATCTCCGGCGGTTCTAATATTTATCCGCGTGAAGTCGAGGAAGTGCTGTTACAACATGATGCGGTTCTTGAGGCCTCGGTCGTCGGTCGATTCCACCCGGACTGGGGAGAAGAGGTAGTGGCTTTCATAGTCCTTAAACCCGGTGGCAAGGCCAGCAAGCTGGATCTGGATAATGTTTGTCTGGAAAACATTGCTCGTTTCAAGCGTCCCAAGAATTATCGATTCCTGGACAGTCTGCCGAAGAACAACTACGGCAAAATTCTAAAAACAGTGCTTCGCGAGCAACTGGAATCCGAATCTGACGACACAGACGCACCGCACTGACCAATAAGTTAGTCGGTTTCGTTGTGCCAGAGCAGGAACAATGCGAGAAGAGGGGTTTCGCTGCTGCGTACGCCATGCAGGTCCAGTGGATGGTTATACAGCAGATTGCCCGCTGATACCACGCGGTACTCTGTGCTGCCGCCGTAGCGCCAGCTAGCCGTACCGGACAACGTGAGGTAAAGCTCCGGTGGTGGGTGGCGGTGTTCGGGATAGGCCAGTCCGGGATCCAGGTAGAGCAGGCCGGCGGTGTGGTGCTTTAAATCGAAAAGATCGTTGAAACTACACACTGCGATCTTGTTTCCCATGTCGGGCGTTCTAGGGGATTCGGTCCAGGGTAGATGATCGCCGAGTTCAATGAGTCGTCGTGCCAAACGGGTATCCTGGGCCTTACGCAGTTCAGTAGAGGCCTTGATTGTCGCTGCCGGCGGCGATTTAGGTATCGCCGAACCGATAGCTTCTGCAAATCCATGCGCGGCAGATTCATGGTCGGGTGATTCGGCACACACACGCATTGCCCGCGCTACAGACAGCAGAAACTGGCGGGTCTGTTCAACGAGACTGATATCGGGGATGTTTGACAACGACAAGTGAGTTGAGCTCGAGGGTGCTGAACGTGCAGACATTGTAGCGTTGTTGAGCGGCAGGTCGTACTTGTAGAGATCAGTGAACCGGTTCACAATGTCAGCGCCCATGATCACGATCGTCTCAGCCCGCCTGATATTGTTTTGATCCCACCCGATCGTAATCGGGCTTCGGTGTTCTATACAACCGTCGTTGTCACAGTTGGAATTTCCAGGTCTGATGTGTTTGTCATTGCGAAATGAGTGCCGCGAACAATTCAGTAAATAGTCAATATCCTGTGCCGCCGCAGCCGACCTGGTTGCTGGTGCTGATCGTATCGACCAGTATCTTTGCCACCACCATAATTACGCCTTCGCTGCCGGGTATCACGGAATTGTTTTCGGTGACGGCCCAGCAGACACAGATGGTCATCACCGGTTTCCTCGCCGCAACCGCTGTTGGGCAACTTTTTTTTGGGCCGTTTTCCGATCGATTCGGCAGGCGGATACCCTTGCTGGCCGGACTCGGACTATATCTTGCCGGTTCAATCATGGCGCTTGTGGCGACCGATCTGTCTGTTCTGGTTCTGGCCCGCTGTGTTCAGGGCGTTGGCGCTGCGGCCGCTATGGTGCTGTCGCGGGTGATCATCAATGACACCCACGCACCGCGAGCTGCTGCCGCCAGTATGGCTGCAGTCATGTCTGCGACTGCGTTGGCACCGATGCTGGCGTTCTCGCTCGGTGGTGTGCTTTACGATGCTTTTGGTTGGCAGGGTGGCATGGGGGTTACCGTGCTGCTGGGTGCTGTGGCCTTTATATCGGCACTGATTATTCTTGGGGAGACGCACCGCTCTCGGCAGAGTCGGTTAAGCCTGGAATCGGTCGCCCTCAACTATATAGGGCTCTTGCGCAACAAGCAGTTCTTGTTGTTTGCAGGAAATCTCGGGTTTCAGGCATCTATTTTCTTTGCTTTTCTATCTTTTCTGCCCTTTGCTTTCCATAAATTGGGTTACTCGGCTGCCGCCTTCGGATTTTTTGTTACTGTACTTCCCATTGGTTTTCTGATCGGCAGCGGGGTGAGCCGCAAGCTGACCCCGTTGTGGGGCATCCCGCGGATGGTACGGACGGGGTCGTCCTTGTCGATCCTCGCGACGGGGGCAATGGCTGTGCTTGCTTTTGTCGGGCATCGTTCGGTGTGGGCACTGTTGTTGCCGGCCATGTTGTTTGCCTTTTCTAATGGGCTGGTCGTTGCAAATGCGACCATGGGTGCGGTTAACGCCGCGCATCGGTCTGTCGCTGGATTTGCTTCCGGTCTTGCTGGCAGCTTCCAGTTGGCATTTGCTTCCTTAGTCGCCTGGTTGACTGTTTACATGGGTGCGGCGGAGGACGTTCGGGTCGGCATTGCAGTGGTATTCACGATGGCGTTGGTGGGAACTGCGCTGGCGTTTCTGATCCCCTTAGACAGTGGCGATTCAATGCCTTGAGGACCCCGCGCGCTGGCATAATCCACCTATTGACCAACGTTCCAAATTTGAACTCAAGATATCGACACGCATCCTGACGGTTGTTAAACCGGAAGAGAAGAATAAAAGGATAAGAAATGAACCAGATAGAAACGACACATGACATCCTGGGTGGGCGCCCCACAGTGCGATCGATGAACGGTATGGTGGCCGCGGCACATCCGTTAGCGGCCAACGCTGGTGCCGAGATCCTTCGCAAAGGGGGTAATGCATTCGATGCAGTCGCCGCCACCGCTGCTGCTCTGAACGTTGTCGAACCGTTTATGTCCGGGCTTGCAGGTGCCGGTGGTGCGACGATTTTCCTCGCCGCTGAAAGCACCGTCGAGACCATCGACTTCATTCCACCAGCCCCGGCAAGTTTCGATGTGAGCCAGGTTGACAAGGCAAAGACCGAGAGTGGGCCTAATGCGTCGGTCACGCCGGGAAACCTGGCCGGATGGTACGCGCTGCAGAGTCGTTACGGGCGTCTGGGTTTCGACGAGGTGCTGCAGCCGGCGATACGGCTGGCACAGGATGGGTTCCCGGTGTCGAGCTTTTTTGTGGCGATGACCCGTGGCAGCGTAGGGCGGATCAAGGATCTCGAGTGGCGGCGGGTGTTCCGGGCGGAGCAAGACTGGCAGCCGGGCCAGGTCCTTCAGTTGCTGGATCTTGCTGCGACACTGGCACAGATCGCAACCGAGGGTACCGAGTATCTTTATGGCGGGGTTCTGGGCGAGAAGTTGGTCTCGCGAATCCAGTCTGAGGGCGGTGCCATTTCGATGGCTGACCTCGAGGCCGTTTCGCCAATCTGGGAGGCACCGATCTCGGCGCCTTATCACAACTACCGTGTCAATGTGCCGCCGCCGCCAGCAGAGTCTTTTCAGGTGCTGCTCAGTCTCAGGATACTCGAAGCATTTGATTTCAAAAATCGGGACTTACTCACCGCCGACCACCTGGACCTGGTTTTTCGGGTGATCCGGATCGCTGCGGGTGTACGAATCCAGAACAACCAGAAAGACCGCGCTGAGATCGATGCCCTGCTGACTGATGTTGATGAACTGGTGGCCCGTACCGCGGATGGCGAGCCGGTGATCGGACCGACAGAGAACTGGGCCAGCGGGGGGCCTTTTGATCACTCAGCGCTTAAAGAGCATACCACCTCGATGTCTGTGGCCGACAGCGAAGGCAATTTGGTCTGCTTGACGCAGAGTTTGGGATCGCCCTACGGGTCCGGGGTGATGGTGCCTGGTACCGGAGTGGTGATGAATAATTTCCTGAACTGGGGAGATCTGGACCCATCCTCTCCCAATGTGATCACCGCAGGTCAGCGGTTGGCTATGTGCATGGCACCATCGATTACGACCGACGCCGGGCAGGGCGTGCTGTCACTGGGCACGCCGGGCAGTTATGGCATCCTGCAGACTACGGTTCAGGCGATGGTCGGTTACTTTGACTATGGTCTTGAATTGCAGGACGCCATCAATATGCCGCGCGCGCGGCTGCAGGACGGTACCGAGGTGCAGATCGAGAACCGGGTCAGAGAGTCAGCCCGCAAAGCGCTCGAGTCCCTTGGGCATCGAATTACCGTGTTGCCGCCCTACTCGTGGGCTACCGGTGGTATGCAGGCTGTGGGTCGCGATGCGCAAAGCGGTGCACTGTCGGGCGCGGCAGACAATCGGCGCGATGGCGCCGCTATCCCGGTCTGAGTGGAGTGAATCGAGAACGATCAGCATGAAAACCGCAGTTCACCCCCAAAACGCGGCGGCACCCAAAGGGCCTTATTCACCCGGGGTCACCGTCTCTGGGCGTGTCCTGTATGTCTCAGCACAGGGCCCCTTTGATCCAGAGACGGGCGAAGTTGTTGGCGATACGTTTGAGGCCCAGGTCGAACGTGTGTTTGAGAATATGAAAGTGATCGTCGAGGATGCCGGAGCCAGCCTGGCCGATGTCGTCAAACTCACAGTCTTTATAACTGACTGGGGTCATTTTGACTCGTTGAATCAGATGTGCACGCGTTATTTCACGGAACCCTATCCGGCGCGTACACCGGTGAAAATGGAACTGCCGGGTGCACTGTTTATGGCTGATGCGGTGGTCGCTCTGGCTGGCGACTGAGGAACTGAGGATTGTCAGACGTTTGAGTCGGCCGCTGGGTTAATCAGGAAAGTGCTCAGCGATCCAGTCCGGCACGGGGATGGCCGTACGAGCCTTCATATCCATGATGAGACAGGTGGCGAGTCCGTCAATTGGGATTGCACCGTCTGGCTTGATGATCTCATGACGTAAAACAAAGCTTTTGCGGCCACGTTCAACGGGCTCTGTGATGATGCGCAGCGCTTCACCGAGAAAACACTCGCCGCGGTAGTTGTAGTTGATATTGACCACAATCGTGCCGAATCCGGCTGGATCGAGTACCGGCTGACCGCATTGCTGATACCAGTCCTCCCGGGCAGTTTCCATGAATTTGACTGCCTGAACATGATTGAGGTGGCCGAGTGCGTCGGTGTGTTCCTGTTCTACGGTGATGAAGGTTTCAGATTTTATCGCAGCGTCTCCGGCCCCGGGCGGCCGCGCATCGGCAGGATGCGTGGCGCGTCAGATGAAATGAGGGCGATATGATAGTTGATTGTGGCCTGAGAAAAGCTGCCGTTGGCGACCTGGGCGACCTGGGTGTAAGCTTGTGTTATGAGTCAAGAGTTGCCTGAAGTTCTCACCCTGGGCCACCCCCAACTGGCTGAACCGTCGGTTTCTGTTGATCTGGAAGATATCAGCACAACCTTATTCCAGGAACGTCTGGCCCTGCTCGAGACGGGTCTTAAACGCCATGGTGCGAACGGTATTGCTGCACCGCAGCTTGGATGGTTCCAGCGGTTTTTTCTGATGCGTGATCCATCCGGATCGGGAGCTCTGGTGTATTGGATCAATCCAGAGATCAAGATTCTCGATCCAGCACCGGTGTGGTACTGGGAGGGATGCCTGTCTGTACCCGGCCTCAAGGCGTATGTCGGTCGGCCCCGTGCGATCAAGGTCGATGGCTACGACCGGGACGGCCGACCGCTCAGTCGTGAGTTTACAGACTGGGAAGCCCATCTATACCAGCATGAGCACGATCACCTGGATGGCATCCTGTTTCCCTATCGGGTAGCTGATCCCCGGCACATGGTGACCGCCGATGAACTTGAGCAGCGTGACCGCTGGCCAGACGGTTGGCCTGTGCCCGGCGCACGCGAAGCACCGATCAGAGTGGTGAACCCGGGCGGTTGACAATGAACACGGTTGGTTTGCAGGAATTGTTTGAGCCCTTGCTGGCGCGGTCGGTCGCATGAGTTCGCGCTCCAGAAAGCTGGGTGGGCTCGAGATTTTGCGAGTGCTGGAATTGGTGACACCATTCAGCGCGTTAGAATTTTTCCCTGAGACTGCCGAGGAAGACTGGGCACCCCATCGCCATTGGCTTGAACCGGATGCCATGGATCCCAAGACGGGAAAACTCAAGTTACCGATACAAAGTTATATTGTCCGAACCACCCACCACACAATCCTGATCGATGCCTGTGTCGGAAACGACAAGTCGCGTGAGAACCGACCACACTGGCACCTTAAGTCCGACACGACTTACCTTGGTGCACTGGCTGCCCATGGCATTGATCCTGCGGACATAGATTTTGTCCTGTGTACCCACCTGCACTCTGATCATGTGGGCTGGAACACCCGGCTTGAGAGTGGCCGCTGGGTGCCGACTTTCCCGAATGCTCGCTATGTATTCTCGAAGCAGGAAGTAGAGCTCTGGCGCGATGTTGGACATGAAAAGTTCTCGCGCACTCCGTACGAAGATAGTGTGCTGCCGATTATCGAAGCGGGCAGGGCCGAACTTGTCGCAAACGATTATGCATTGGACGATGAGGTCTTCCTGGAACCCACACCGGGACACACACCCGGCCATGTTGCCATATCGCTGAAGTCAAAAGGTGCAGCGGCGGTGATGTGTGGTGACCTTATGCACTCGCCGGTTCAGTGCCTGCATCCTGAATGGACGGCGTGGCCGGACTGGGATGCAGAGCAAGCGAAAGAAACGCGCTGGACGTTCCTGGATCGCTACTGTGAGAGCGATACCTTGATCTGTACTGCGCACTTCCCGCTGCCCTCAGCCGGCCACATCATTCGCGCAGAGGAGGCTTACCGCTTCGTCTATGACGAACCAGGATGGTGAGAGCTATGTTCAGTTTATCCTGATGGTGTGTTACCGAATCAGCCGTTAGCCGGTCACAACTTCTTTGAACCGGCGCAGGGTCTCGATCTGATCATCGAGGTCGGGAATACGGTACATCGGATAGAGCATCACGATGTCGGCCCCCAGCTTACGCCAGCCCTCAGCGGCTGCGCCCCATTCATCAGGGTCGGCCTTGTCCATTCGCAGCCAACCTTCAATACCGAAGGCACTGGCATCGCGTCCGCAGTCGCTCAGATGATTTTGCAGTTGCTCGAGTTTGGCCTCTGCCTCGTGATCTGGAGTCATGATCGGCATCCACCCATCGCCGATCTGCGCCGCGCGTTTTACAACCGCGTCTGAACTGCCGCCAAACCAGATTGGGATCGGACGTTGCACCGGACGCGGTGTGATGTTGACCTCAGTGAAGTGGTGAAATCGACCCTGGTAGGTGACCAGATCGTCACACCAGAGTTTCTTGAGTACCTCGACCTGCTCACGCTGTCTGGCACCCCGGGTCTTCCAGTCTTCGTTTAACGCTTCGTACTCGACATGATTCCAGCCCACCCCGACGCCCAGGCGCAGCCGACCGCCGCTGAGTATGTCCACCTGTGCTGCCTGCTTGGCCACCACGCCGGTCTGGCGCTGGGGCAGAATCAGTACACCGCTTGCCAGGCCGATCGTTGTGGTGACCGCGGCCAAGAAGCCTAAGGTCACAAAGGTCTCGTGAAACGGATCCTGTTCGGTATACCGCGGTGACCAGCCGTCGCGTGCCGTTGCCCCGAAAACGTGGTCGGGTACTTCTATATGGTCGTAACCCAGTTCTTCGGCGGCTTGGGCCCAGTCACGAACCCGGACCGGGTCTGTTCCGATGTCGCGGGTTGGAAACCACGCACTGATCTGCATTGCTGTTCTCCCGACGGTCATTTCACTATAGGGAAACCTTAACTGATATTGGCCTGTTTCGGGTAGTAGAAATTCCATTCCAAGCTGGTCAGGGAGATTTGCAGTCCGGAATTTGGCGGTCTATGGTCTGAACACGGCAGGTATTCAAGAAATGGGCTGTAGTGCCTGCAGCAAACAGTATCTGGAGAACATCATGACAGAAAACTATGTTGATCCAACCCGGGATGCATTCAGAGCTTTTCGTTCTCTGAACGGTGAGGGCGAAATCCATATGCTCAATCTCGTTCGGTTGCGCCAGACTGCGGTATATCCGCAGCAGCATGCCCGGCACGGGCAGGCGCTGAGCGGTGAGGAAGCATACCGGGCCTACGGTGAGGAGAGTGGGCCGATACTCAAAGCGGTGGGTGGGTCAATCGCCTACAGCGCGAACTTCGAATCTGTTCTCATCGGTCCAGACAGCGAGTGCTGGGATATTGTATTTATTGCCCAGTACCCATCTACCGACGCGTTCGTTTCGATGGTCAAGAATCCTGATTACCAGAAAGCTGTAGTGCATCGTCAGGCAGCAGTGCGTACTTCCCGGTTGATTCGGCTCTCACCCAAGAAAGCCGGGGATCTGTTTGGCTGAACAAGCTAAAAGGCGGATGCACAGTGGGAGAGTGGGTTATTGAGTAGGTGATTGGGCCGACTCCGGTTGTAGCTGCTTCACAGGTTTTGTCGCCAGTAGAAAAAAGACAGCGCCGAACAAAGCGGTGATCGCCAGAGTCGTAAACGCGCTTACATAGCTGCCTGTACGGTCTGCCATGTAGCCGGCATAGAGTGGACCAATCGCCATGCCCATCATCACGATTAAAGACGACCATCCCATGATGACACCGAAATTAGACGCGCCAAAATAGTCAGCTCGAATAGCCTGCATCAGCGGCCCACGCGTTCCCCAGGCAATGCCGTGTAGCACAGCAAAGCCGATTACCATCCAAATGTTGTGCGCATAGGCGAGCAGCAGCAGACCTGCGGCATGAAATCCCATGCAAGCGGTGACGATCAATCGTTTATCGAATCGGTCACCGAGAAATCCAGCGCTCACCAGGCCGATGATCTGCATGGCAGTCATCAGTGAGACGACCAGACCCGCCGCTGTCAACGAATAACCCAGTTGTCCGTTTACGTGAAGAATGAGGTGAACCATAACGGCGCCGATAATCAGTAAAGAGGTACCGTGGCCGAGTGACATAAACCAGAATGCTCTGGTTCTCAAAGCTTCCCGGGCGGTGAAATCAGCCCGCCTGTATGCCGGTGTGTTTGTGGGATTTGGACTCATCGTCGACAGTGTTGGCCCCTGGTATGGGATCCCATCGGGGGTTTCACCGATGTCCTCAGGTCGGTGGTCGATAATTCGTGTCAGTGGCCAGGCCACTATCAGGACGATAATGCCTGAAGCCGCTGCGGTGATGCGCCAGCCCACCGTTTCCAGTGAAAAGATTGTGATGGGCACAAGCATTCCACCAAACGAAAATCCGAACTGTGACAGTGCCAGCGCCTTTGCCCGATGTTTTGAAAACCAGTTGACCAGTGCTGTGGTGACAGAGAGAAATCCACCGAGGCTGGTGCCAAGCGCGATAAAAAAGAAATAAACATAAAACTCGATGATCGATTCCATTTGACTGAATCCAATGAGCCCCAGTCCGAAAATGACCAGACCCCAGCGAATGACTGCCCGTGGTCCATACCGGTCGATCATCCAGCCTTGGATCGGTCCAAGCAGGCCGCTCTCGAGTCGGGCAAGGGCAAAAGCGCCGGCCAACAACGCCTTGCTCCAGCCAAATTCATCCTCTATCAGGAGAAAGTAAGCACCGAATGCCTGAAAAAACAGGATAGCTCCCGTGAACTGAACAAGGCCGCCGGCGCCAACCACCCACCAACCGCGAAATATGTGACCTTGTGGACTGAAGATCTGGTGTAGTGACCGGGCGAGTTGTTTCAGAGAATGCGCTCCGGTCGAGTCAAAGCGTCGTGGAAAGTTGAAGTCAGCAGTTCAGTGCTGCCGCAGTGCTGTTTACGCGACGCTTGTTGTGCAGATTGTTCAGCGCGGATCTGATGTTCGGCGCTGGGCAGGTGGGTCACGGTGTTTGTCGGTTCGTCACTCCTGTCCAGCATCAGGCCGCCTTCGGGATGGCAACATCAGCTGCAATCTCGTAGGAACGACATCTTGCGCTGTGGTCATAGATCTGAGCAGAAATTATTAATTCATCGGCGGCTGTAAGCGCTATGAAGGCTTCGAGTTCCCGGTGCACAGTTTCGGGAGATCCAACCATTGAAGCTGTTTGCAGCTCGTCGAGCATCATCTTTTCGTGGGGGCTGATCCGACTTTCCAGGTTTTCAACCGGTGGTGGTAGCGGGCCAGGTTGCCCGCGCCGAAGGTTCAAGGTGGACTGCAGTGCCGAGCTGCGGAGCAGCCAGGCTTCGTCGTCAGTTTCGGCGACACACACATTGCAGCCTAACATAACGTAAGGTTCAGCCAGTTGTGCGGAAGGTTCGAATCGCTGTCTGTAGATTTCTATGGCCTGCATCATGGCAGCTGGTGCAAAGTGAGAAGCAAAAGCGTACGGTAGGCCCAGTGCCGCAGCCAGCTGGGCGCCATAGAGACTCGACCCCAAAATCCAGATGGGAACCTCCAGCCCGTTACCCGGAACTGCTGTAACACGCTGGCCGGGCTGGCTGGACCCAAAGTAGCTCTGCAGTTCCTGCACATCGCGTGGAAACTGGTCTACATCGCCAGCGAGATTGCGTCGAAGTGCATGGGCTGTGAATTGATCGGTGCCGGGTGCCCGACCGAGTCCGAGGTCGATTCGACCCGGGTATAGAGATTCGAGTGTGCCGAACTGTTCTGCGATGACTAGCGGCGCATGATTCGGCAACATGATGCCCCCGGACCCGACGCGAATGACTTGTGTTCCACCGGCAATGTGACCGATAACGACTGCGGTAGCGGCGCTGGCAATGCCCGCCATGTTGTGGTGTTCCGCAACCCAGTAACGGTTGTAACCGAGATTTTCTGTCCGGCGAGCAAGGTCCAGGCTGTTACGAAGTGCCTGTCCGGCATGGCTGCCCTGTGTGATCGGAGAGAGATCCAGTACGGATAGCAGAGCCATGGTTAGAGTATCGCCTGTTGTGCTGATCCTCTCAACTGGAAACATTGACCACGAGCTTGCCTCGCTGTTCTCCTCTTTCCATCCGCTCCAGACCTTCGGCGAGTTCGGCAAGTGGATATTGTCTATCGATCAGAGGTTGGATCAGACCACGCTTTGTAGCCTCAATCAGCTGTCTGAATTCTTCCAGGCTGCCCGTAGTTGACCCATAGATTGCAAGTTGTTTGGAGAAAAGTCGCTGAATGTCAGCCGACGGATGGCCGCCTGTTGTCGCGCCGCAGGTTACGAGCCGGCCGCTACGGCGAAGGGAGCGGAGGCTGTCTCCCCAGCTCGCTTTTCCGACAGTGTCAACAACCATGTCGACCCCCTCGCCACCGGTCAGTGCGATCACCTGCTTAGCAACCTGGTGTGTGTTGTAGTTGATGCCGAAATCTGCACCCAGACTGTTGGCCCACTTGAGTTTCTCGTCATTCGAGGAAGTCACGATCGTCTGGGCACCCACCATTTTTGCCATCTGCAGGCAGGCCGCAGCAACACCGCCGCCGATGCCGACAATCAGAACAGTCTCGGCTGATTGAAGTGGATCATGGCTGAACAGCATCCGCCAGGCAGTCAGATAGGCCACGGGCAGCGTGGCTGCCGCTTCCCAACTCAGGTTCTCGGGTTTGGGCACAAAGCAGTGTTCAGGCATAGCAATCAGCTCAGCAAAGGAACCGTGCCGGGTCTCCCCAGAAATACTGAATGTGCTGCAGTTGGCCTGGTCGCCGGCCTGGCAGGCTCGGCACCGGCCGCAGCTGGCCATGGGGTAAAGTACCACGGGATCACCGGGCTTGAGATGTGAGCCAGCCGGCGCCTCGACGATTTCACCTGCGCCGTCAACGCCGAGGATCAGCGGTAGTTCGTGGGAAATCCCTGCGCCACTGTCCCGCATATAGAGATCAACGTGGTTGATTGAAGCAGCGTGCACTTTCATAACCGCTTCACCGGCAGCAGGCACAGGCTCGGCAAAGTCTGTGACAGCAAGTCCGGCTTTACCCCGTTCTGTCAGTACAGCTGCTCTCATACCTCGGTCTCCTATTGGGTATCGACTTGTCTGTCGTGTTGTGTCCTTAAGGTTTAATGGTATCAGAGGTCTCTACAGCGCTGCCGTAGGGTGCGGGGTTTCTGTTAAGCTGACCTGCTTCCAGATGTTGTCGGTGTGAATGTGTGCGCACATCAGTGCCGCACTTGGAGGTCAGCGCTATGAATCGGCTTGCGGGTAAAGTCGCCGTCATTACCGGTGGCGGGGGGGGTATAGGCGGAGCGACGAGTCGTCGATTTGTTGAAGAAGGTGCAAAGGTGGCAGTACTGGACAAGAATGCCGCAGCTGCGCAGACCATTGCAGATGAGCTGACAGATGCCGGTGGCCAGAGTCTCGCCTTAGGTATCGATGTCACCGATCTGGAGGGGCTCAAACAGGGGCTGCTAGAGATCGAAAAAGTACTGGGCGGGGTCGATATTCTTGTCAATAACGCAGGCTGGGATCTGTTTCGTCCATTCCTGAAAACCGATCCCGAGTTCTGGCGCAAGATTATCGATATCAATCTGATTGGTGCCTTGAATATGCATCACGTGGTGTTACCCGGTATGGTTGAGCGCGGCTATGGCCGGGTCGTCAGTGTATCTTCCGACGCCGGCCGTGTCGGGTCGTCGGGTGAGTCTGTCTACGCCGCGTGCAAAGCCGGCCTGATCGGTTTTGCCAGAACCCTGGCCCGCGAACATGCCAGGCATGGCATCACTTTCAACGTTGTTTGCCCGGGCCCAACGGATACCGCCCTTTTTGACAGTTACGCGGAAGGTGCTGGTGATCCGGAAAAACTACGGCAGGCAATGCAGCGCGCGATACCGATGGGTCGAATCGGCAAACCGGAAGACCTGCCGGGCGCAATCAGCTTTCTAGCCAGCGATGATGCGGCTTATGTCACCGGGCAGGTTATCAGTGTGTCCGGTGGTTTGACCATGAGTGGGTAACTGGGAATAGAGAGCCTCACCTCACTGAACGCACGTTGAGTTGGTCGGCGAGTGTTACGATCTGATCCCATGTTGCAGCGGGAATTGGAACCCCCTCTTTACGGCGTATTTTCTCTAGATCCCGTTCCCGTTCGCCGGGAATCTCTACACGGTCGAAACCATCAGCAGCTGGGCACTCACGAATGTCGCTGAGAACCGATTCAGCAGCACGCTTGAAGTCTGAATCGTCACGATAGCGGGTGGTATCGACCAGCAGAATGATCCAGTTCAATTCGGTAGTAGCTACACCCAGCAGAGCTTCGCCAACGAGTTCAGCCATCAGCGCTAGGCCATAACCTTTCGCGCCGGCAGCAGGGAGTAGGGCGCCGCCATTCAGGTAATCGTCGGGGTCAGTCGAAGGCTTGCCCTGGGCATCGACAATGAGTCCGTCAGGCAGCCGGCCACCGGCACTTTTGGCAAGATAGATCCAGCCACCGGCACCGGCAGATGTCGCGAAGTCAACGATGACAGGACCACGGTCACCGCCAGGAATGCCGAACCCATAGGGATTAGTGGGCAGCTTTGCCTTGGCGCCGCCGTACGGTACAACTTGGCGCCAGTTCTGCCGGCCACCGCCGCCGAATGTGATCGTGAGGCAGGCCGCTGCTGCGCCCTGTTCACAGAACGCACCCAACCTGCCGGTATGGGCACAATGGGTTACGCCCACAACCGCCATACCGTGTTCCTTGGCCAGGATCGTTCCTTTGTCTATGCCCATCGCCATTGCCGGAATACCCATTCCGCCGCCGCCATCGATGATCCAGGCCCCGCGTTGGTTCTGGTGTGCGCTGGGTCGGGCAGACGGCAAAAAGTAGCCACTTTCAGCTTGTTCTGCATACCACATCAGGCGCATCACACCGTGCGAATCGATGCCCTTACAGCTGGCATCCACAAGATGATGCGCAACCATAGACGCGATGTCGTCGCTACAGCCGATGGCCGCCATGATCTCGGTCGCCAACACTTCGAGATGGGTGGCCGAACGGGTTACGTAGTCGTTAACACCACTGAGTTTCGTCATAATGAGTTACCACACTCAAAGCATCTTGAAATATGCCGTTATCCCCCACGATTGGTAGGAACGTTAACGCAGTCGATCTACAAAATCCACAGCTGATTGTGAACGACAAAACCTGAGGTCATACTTGGTGGTCACTGTTCTTGATTGCGCTGAGGATCACAACCGGTGGACAGAGCAACACTGTTGCAAAAACTCAGAGCGGCGGTCAGCACAAGGGACGCTGACATCGACCTTGCGGAAACAGCGTTACTGTTGGCTGCGCTGGATGATCCGTCTGTCGATCTTGTACCTTACCGGCAGCACCTTGATCTGCTGGCTTCAGATATCGCTGCGATGACGCGCCCGGACAGTCGTTTGACCGAATGTATTAACGCCCTGAGAGCCGTGGTTTATACGACGCATGGATATAGCGGTGATAGACGGTCTTACGACGATATTCAGAACGCCAATCTGATCCGTGTGATTGACCGACGATGCGGTCTTCCGGTGTCCTTGGGGATCATCTGTATACATGCTTGGCGTGTTCAGGGATGGACCGCAGCTGGTATACATTCTCCAGCTCACTTTCTGATACAGGTCTCGACAATCGGCGAACCCGCAATACTTGACCCTTTCCACCAGGCGCGGCAACTGGATGACAGCAATCTTCATGAACGATTCACAGCAGCACAGGAAGATTCGACTGAGAACGCAATGAACGGTGTTGTGCCTGTGAGCAACCGCGAGATTCTGTTACGGCTTCAGAACAATATTCGGATGCGGGCCCGCCAGCGCGACGACACTGATCTTGCTTTGCGGATTACTGAATCGATGCTGGTGCTGGCAAAAGATGCGCCGGTATTCCGTCTGGAAATTGCTGCCTTGAAAGCCAAGGCAGGTGAGATCAAAGCAGCCCTGAGCGATATCGAAACACTGCTGGAGGGCCACGGGGCAGAAGAACTGCACGAGCAGGCTGAACTGTTGCAGGCCACCCTAAAGGGACGATTGAACTGAGGACATCAGGAGTTTTTGTAGGGGATGCGGAGTGTACGGCCAACACTATCTGGCATGGCTAGTTTCTGGTGTTCCAAGAAAACCGGTTCCAGTTTGTTGCGTACGCTGGATGGAAACGGAGCACTGCGTCGGTTATCGAGACTGATGTTCATACACAGACATTCGTTGCGTGCTACAAGCCGTTCATCGTCGCCGTGGACCATGGTGTGTAGGTAGTGAATACGTTTGTGGTCCATATCCAAAAGCTGCGTGGCAACAGATAGGGGTTCACCTTCGAATACTTCACTGACATAGTCGACGTTCATACCCAGCGTAAATATGGCGTGGTTTTCTCGCTCAGGGTAATCGAGGCCAAGTCCCCAGGTCTCATAGACAGTATCAGTCACAAAGTCAAATGCCAGGACGTAATAAGCCACGTTCATGTGTCCGTTATGGTCGATCCATTCGGGCAGTACGGTGAGAGTTGTTTGAGGTAATGTCATCCAGGTTATTTTCGTAACAGTGTCGAGGTAACGTCAATGGTCCTGGAGTCAATGTCAAGTTGTCCAACAACACAAAGGAGCGGCATTTGGTAATCTCGCCCCTGACGCTACAGACGGTGTGCTGATCGCAGGTTGCACCAGACCGGAGGAGAAGACATGTACACGCTCTACTGTCTAGATGGATCGCGCGCGACCGCTGCGCACATGGTGCTGGCAGAGGCGGGTCTACCCTTTGAAAAGCGGGCAGTGGATATCACCGCTAACGAGCATCAAAGCACCTGGTTCCTGTCGATCAATCCCCGGGGCACCATTCCGGCACTGGTCGATGATCATGGCAATGTGGTCTGTGAAACCATCGCCATCATGGTCTACCTGTGTGACAGGCATAGTTTGGAACATCTCGCACCCGGTCCCACTGACCCTCAGCGCGGGATGATGCTGGACTGGTTGGCTTATCACGCTACTGAGGTACAGGAGCCGGTAAAGCGCAGTTTCTATGCCCACCGTTATACCCTGCGCGCAGGAGATATTGAGGCTATTCGAAAGAGAGCCAGCGACCTGTTCACCCAACGTTGGGCACTGGTTGAAGATCATCTGGCAAAGGCCGGACCATATCATTTGGGAGAGCGGTTCAGTCTGCCGGACATTTATCTTCTGGTGACCAGTACTTATTCAAAGGATCTTGCGCGCGGTGAGTTTCCGGCGATCGACGAATGTGTACGACGTACCGCTTCGCGTCAGCGTATTGCGCCTATTCTGGATACTCATCTTCGCGGGCTGGACCGAATCGTAGCCGTCGGTGTGCCGCAATAACACTGTCTATTTAGCTGTTGTCCTCGCCGGGCTCTTCTTTAAAGGGTTGATTTCGGGTCCAGTCAAATGTTCCTTCGTCTCGTTCACGCACCGCCTGCTTCCAGCCGAAGGTTTCAGCCCGCTGTTTGAAGTTGACCCCTTCAGGAGAATGCCGGGCGATGCCATCGAGCAGGGTCGCCAAGGTTTGGGTCGAGGCGATCCCCATGTTTTCCAATGTTTGGTTGACCATCAGTTTCTGCATGATCAGTTGGTTTCGCGGAATGGTTGCAATACGTTGCGCAAGATCCTCAATCGTGTCGTCGAGTGCCGAATCAGGGACGCACTGACCCAGTCCCCAGTTCTCGGCTGTTCTGCCATCAATGGTGTCGCCGGTTAAGAGCAGCTTTTTGGCCCGTTCGGCACCGATTCGATAAACCCACATCGCGGTAGTCGGGCAGCCCCAGACCCGGGCAGGTGGATAACCCAGCTTGGCCCCTTCTCCGATGACAAGCAGGTCGGCACACAGGGCCATATCGCTGCCGCCGGCCAGCGCATGCCCCTGAATTTTTGCGATCACCGGCAAGGGAGAACGCCACAGACTCATGAACTGATCAGTGTTTCGTTTCATGAATGAAAAATCTTTCAGCGGATCCCAGGGCATCTCCTGGATGCCTGGATTGGTCCCCGGGGTTTGCGCATAGGCATCAAGGTCGTAACCCGCACAGAAAGAGCGCCCCGCACCTGAGAGAACAATAACGCGCACGTCCGGCTCAGCGTTCGCTCGCTCTACCGCATCAGCAAGTTCGTCGGGCATAGCGGAGTTGATGGCGTTGAGTACTTCTGGTCGATTAAGTGTGATTCGTGCCAGTCGGCCGTCGTGCTGGTATAGCAAAGGTGAATGAGGCATGAAATTTCTCGTTGCGAGAGTAGGTTTGCGCTATTGTTCACGCCATCCTAGGCAAGCGTGAGGCAGGTTTCAACAGGGGTGTGGACATAAATCAGAAAAAGCGTGAGACGGCTATTCGAGCTCTAGGGGCTGGGTTATGAATACCCTTACACAGAAGTCGCCCCTTTTTAACGCGATCGTTATCATTATGCTTGCGATTTTCCTGTTTGATGTGATGGGTGCCATCATTAAGCACCTCGGCGCACGATACCCCGCCCAGCAGTTATCGATGCTGAGAAATGTGTTTGGGCTTATCCCCAGCGTTTTAGTGCTGTTCTATTCGTCCGGTTGGCATGAAGCGGGCCGACCAGTGCGGCTTGTGCAATGGAAGCTCGCGATCGCCCGCGGGGGCTTTGTTGCCATCGCACAGTTCTGCTTTTACCTGTCGCTCATTCATATGGAATTCGCCACCGCGTCAACTATCGCTTTTTCCGGTGCCTTGTTTGTGACTCTGTTATCGATCCTGATACTGGGTCATCGAGTCGGTATTTGGCGATGGTCAGCAGTGGGAGTGGGTTTTGTCGGTATTGTGCTGGTGATGCGTCCGGATGCAGACAGTTTTAATGTGTATGCGCTGCTGCCCGTCTGTGCGGCGCTGGGTTATGCCGCCTCCAGCGTTACTGCACAACTGTTTGATAAAAGTGTGCCAACTGCGCTGATCAATCTGTACGCTCTCGCTGGCGCTCTGACCGGCGCGGTTATGCTGGTGGTGTTCACCGGAGGTTATGTCGAGGTCGCAACCTACCAGGACTGGTTGTGGTTACTGGCGATGGGTGTTGCCGGTGGCTCAGCTGTGTTCTGTCTGGTGACTGCCTACCGCCTGACAGCACCGAGCAATCTGGCGCCATTTGAATATTTCAGTATTCCGTTTGCGTTTCTGCTGGGGTGGATGTTTTTCGATGAAGCGCCTTTCCATCGCCTGATCCCCGGGGTCTTTTTTATTATCGGCGGAGGCCTGCTCATTGTCTGGCGAGAACGGAAAGCCAAGACGGGAGATCCTCTCTACGATTGACAGTACCGGACGTCGTCCATCTTTCGGTCAGAGATCATGCAGCAAGTGCAGCATGATCGCTTTTTGGGCATCGAGCCGGTTTTCTGCCTGGTCGTAGATAATCGACCGATCACTTTCAACCATATCCTCTGCTATTTCATAACCCGGGTGAATGGGCATGTCGTGCATGATTTTGGCCCGGCTCCCGGCCATCAGGGTCGAATTGATCTGATACGGCAGCATCAATTCACTTCGCTGATCCTTTTCAGATTGGTACGAGGGATCATTGAAATATTCCATATCGAGCCAGGTGTCGGTGTATACGTAATCTGCTTGTGATACCGCTTCGGTAACATCCAGAGTTTCGGTCAGGAGACCGGCATCCTGAAGCCGCTGCCGGGATTCTTCGTCCACTGTGTCTATATCGCGAACTGGGCAGACCAGGGTCAGGTGGATTCCCAGGGAGCTGCTGATTGAGACCAGCGAGTTGACCACATTGTTGTAAACACCAATATACGTCAGCCGTGCGCCATCCGGATTGCCGCCCCGATCCTCAGCGATGGTCAGTGCATCGGCGAGTGCCTGACAAGGGTGGTACAGATTACAGCAGCCATTGATGACCGGTACTGAGGCTGCGTCTTCCATTTCTACGATATCCGCATTATCCTTGAGCCGGGCCATGATCATGGCTGCGTTTCGACTGAGGTACTTCGTTTCAAACCGCACCTTGCTCAGTGCGAAGTTGCTGGCCCGCCAGTCGAGATTGATGGCGTGCCCGCCGAGTTCGGTCATGCCGGCTTCGAACGATACGCGAGTACGGGTCGAGGTTTTCTGAAACAACATAACCAGGGTGTGACCCTGCATATGATTCTGATAATCCTTCCTGTTGTGCTTGACTGTTCTCGCAAGTTCAAGCACATGACGGATATCTTCATCACGCCAAAATTTCCAGTCAATCAGATGTTTGACGTTGTTCATGGCGGTCGGTGGACTCCACTTCAAAAGCGGTTGGTGAGAAAGGGCGGGGATTCTATCATCAAGGAAACTTGCTGCACGATCGGTAATAGTTCTGTTTGTCAGCCGTCGGTGCTTAAATACGGAGCCACACCGATCTGATATATGCTGTTTGGACGGGCGCAAACGTTACAATTAACCCTCTCTTGTGCCGGGCCACGCATAAACATGTTGACCGCCAGAAAGTTAACACTCGGACGCAGTTTGCAGCAGCTGCGTCAAGTGTGGATCGATGCGGGTCAGATGGCACGTAACCGGATTACTGGTGCCATCCGTCCAGGACT